>JANJTH010000570.1 GCA_024711205.1 Planctomycetota bacterium
GGCGCTCCGGGCCGCGCTCGAGGGCGGGGACTGACCGGCGGCCCGTCCGGCGGCGCCCGGCCGCCGCCGCGCGCCGGCGTCGCCGCTCGCCCGTAGGTCGTGGCGCCGGCCGCAGCGCGCGCCACCTCCAGGCGTGACGGGTCACGCCCGCCTCGAGAGCGACGTCGCCGGCTCCGCGGAGGTCCTCGGCGGGCCCTCCGGCCGGGCCCCTACTCGCCGGCCAGCCGCCGGAGCTGGGCGGCCGGGAGCTCGCGGCCCCCGAGCGAGGCCTCGAGCCCCTCGCGGGCGGCCGCCCGCGCGCCCTCCGCGTCGCCCGCCGCCAGGCGCGCGAGCGCCTCGACGAGGAGCGCGTCGTTGCGGTCGATCCGCCCCCCGTAGCGCGCCGCCCGGCGGAGCTCGTCCTCGCTCGCCCGCCCGACGAGGCGCCGGCAGGCCCAGGTCCACAGGCCGTCGGGCGGGCAGGGGTCGCCGTCCGCGCCCTGGGTCCAGAGGGCGCGCGCGCGCTCGGGGTCGACCTCGCGGAGCGCGACGCCGGCCCACAGCAGGACCCCGGCCGGCGCCTGCTCGCCGAAGGCCTCGAGCGCCCTCCGCGTGCGCTCGACGGCCCGCTCGGGGCGGCCCGCCTCGAGCTCGACCAGGGCCGCGTTGGCCTCCCACATGCCGCGGCGGTCGGCCGGCGCGGCGGCGGCGATCGCCTCGGTGACCGCGAGCGCCTCGTCGTAGCGGCCGAGCGCGGTCAGCACGTGGGCCTCGTGCCAGCGCGCCCCGTGGCCCGGCGGGGCGTCGGGGGGCGGCACGGCCCGCGCGGCGGCGAGCGCGTCGTCGTCGCGGCCCAGGTCGAGGAGCGCCCCGAGCTCGCCCTGGAGCGCCGCCGCCCCGGCCCCCTGCGCCGCGAGCGCGCGCGTGTGCTCGAGCGCCCGCTCGGCGCGCCCCGCCTCGCGCTCGAGCCGCGCGAGGTGGAGCAGCGGCTCGCGCAGGTCGGGGAGCGCGGCGCGCAGCTCCTCGAGCGCCGCGCGCGCGGCGTCGAGCCGCCCGTCGCGCAGGTCCTCGACGGCGAGCGCGAGCGCGGGCCACGGGCTGCGGGGGTCGGCCGCCCGGGCGGCCTCGAGCGCCTCGCGCGCGGCCGCGAGCTGCGCCGGGTCGTGCGTGAGCGCGCGCCCGAGCAGGTAGCGGTCGATCGCCGTGGCCGCCTCGCCGGCCGCCGCGAGGTCCTCGCGCGCGAGCTCGATCGCGCGGGCCTGCCCGTGCACGACCGCGCGCCGGTCCTGGAGGTCGCGGCGCAGGAGCACGTCCCCGCGGGCGGCGGGCGTCCGCGCGACGCGCCCGAGCACCTCGATCGCCTCGGCGCTCCGCCCCAGCCGGTCGAGCGCGTCGACGTGGATCGTCAGCGCGACCGGGTTCGCGACCTGCTCCAGGTACGGCCCCAGGTAGCCGACCGTCGCCTCGAGGTCGTCGAGCCGCATGGCCCCGATCCCCAGGTAGTAGAGCGGGCGCGGGTCGTCGGGGCGGAGCCGACGGGCCGCCTCGAGCGCGCCGCGCGCGTCGGCGTGGCGCTCGAGCCCGGTCAGGCACATGCCGCGCAGGAGCGCGACCTCGGCGTCCTCCGGCGCGGCCGCGGCCGCGCGGTCGAGGCAGGGCAGCGCCTCGTCGAACCGGTTCGCCATGGTGAGCGCCATGCCGGCCGCGCGGTTGACCTGCGGGTCGTCGGGCGCGCGCTCGAGCGCCTGGAGGAGCAGCGGGAGCGCCTGGGCCGGGCCTCGCGCCGGGTCGCTCGCGACCTCGTTGGCCTGCGCGACGAGGCGCCCCACGTCGGCGTCGGCGCCGGCCCCGCCCGGCCGGAGCGCGAACGTCGCCGCGAGCGCCGCGAGCGCGAACGCCGCGACGAGCGCGTAGACCCCGCCGGCGCTCGAGCCCGGGCGGGCCGCGGCCGCGCCCCCGGCGGCGCCCGCCGGCCGCGCGAGCTCGGCCCCGGGTGACGGCGCGGGGGGCGGCTCGGGCGACGGCTCGGGCGTGGGCTGCTCCTCGGGCGTGGACATGGCGGCGCTCCCGGACGGGCCGTCGGGCGCGCGCCGACGCGGCGCGCCCCGCGAGGCGCGCCCCGGCGTCACGTCAGACGCAGGCGTCGGCGGAGGTTACCCGAGCCGCGCCGGAATTGCGCCGTGCGCCCTGTCCGTTTCCTGCGCGGCTGCGCTCACCTAGGCTGTGCGGGCGCCGCGCCCCCCCCGCTCGGGGGAGCCGAGGCGCCGCCGCCGGGGGACCCGGCACACGAGGAGGTCTGCTCCATGGCCGTGCGGATCGGCTTCCACGGCTTCGGCCGGATCGGCCGCAACATCTTCCGGGTGCTGCACGGGCGGCGCGACTTCGACATCCGCTGCATCGCCGACGTCGCCTCGCCCGAGAGCCTGGCCTACCTGCTCCACTTCGACTCGATCTACGGGAAGTTCCCCTACGAGGTCCGCCAGGGCGAGGGCCGCCTGTTCGTCGACGGCCGCGCGATCCCCGTCGTCGAGGGGCGCGAGCCGGGCTTCGTCTCGTGGCGGGAGCACGACGTGGACATCGTCGTCGAGGGCACCGGCCGCTACCGCGCGCGCCCGGGCCTCGAGAAGCACCTCGAGGCCGGCGCCCGGCGCGTGCTGCTCACGTCGCCCCCCGCGGACGACCTGAACACGGTGTTCTGCGTGGGGATCAACGACGAGCGGATCGACCGGACCCAGAAGATCGTCAGCAACGCGTCGTGCACCTCGAACGTGCTCGCGCTCGTCGTCAAGGTCCTCGACGAGGCGTTCGGCGTCGAGCGCGCGTCCATGACGACGGTCCACGCCTACACGAACCGCCTGCGGCTCGCCGACGTGCCGCACCACGAGCTCCGCCGCTCCCGGGCCGCCGCCGAGAACATCATCCCGTCGCCGACCTACTCGGTGCGCGTCGTCGAGTCGATCCTGCCCAACCTGCGCGGGCGGATCAACGGCATGGCGCTCAACGTCCCGGTCCCCGACGGCTCGGTCATGGACCTCACGACGCTGCTCCGCGCGCGCGTCTCGCCGGGCGAGGTGAACGGCGTGATCCGCAGCGTGTGCGCGGGGCACCTCAAGGGGATCCTCGAGTACGGCGACCAGCCGCTCGTCAGCTCGGACGTGGTGGGCAACCCGCACACGGGCGTGTTCGACTCGCTCACGACGAAGGTCCTGGGCGGGAACCTGGTCAAGACGGTCACCTGGTACGACACGGGCTGGGGCTACGCGAACCGCTGCGTGGACCTGCTCGAGCGCATGGCGCGGACGCTGTAGGAGGTCCCGTGGGGAAGCCGCCGGTCCGGATCGGGATCAACGGGTTCGGGCGCGTCGGCCGCTGCGTGTTCCGGATCGCGCGCGAGCGCGACGACGTGACCGTGGTCGCCGTGAACGACATCGCCGAGCCGCGCGCGCTCGCCTACCTGCTCCAGTACGACACGGTGCAGGGCAAGCTCGACGCGAAGGTCCGCCTCGAGGGCGACGTGCTCGTCGTGGGCGAGGAGCGCTGCAAGCTCCTCTCCCGCGGGCGCCCGGCCGAGATCCCCTGGGGCGAGCTGGGCGTCGACGTCGTGGTCGACTCGACCGGGCTCTGGAAGACGCGCGCCGACCTCGAGGGCCACCTCACGGCGGGCGCGCCGCGCGTGATCTCGACCGTCGCCGCGGCCGACGACCTGGACGCCGTGATCGTGCTCGGCGCGAACGACAAGGCGCTCACGGGCGACCAGCGGCTCGTCTCGAGCGCGTCCTGCACGACGAACTGCCTGGCGCCGCTCGCGAAGGTCCTCCAGGACACGTTCGGGATCGAGAAGGCGCTCATGACGACCGTGCACGCCTACACGAACGACCAGCGGCTCGCGGAGGTCGCCGGCGGCGACCTCCGCTCGTCGCGGGCGGCCGCGCAGAACATCATCCCGACGACGACGCACGCGACCCAGGCGATCGCGCAGGTCCTGCCCTCGCTGCGGGGCCGGATCGACGGGCTCGCCATGCGCGTCCCCGTGCCCGACGGCTCGACCGTCGACCTCGTGGCCGAGCTCCAGAGCGAGGTCACCCGCGACGAGGTCAACGAGGCGGTCCGCCGGGCGGCCGAGGGCCCGCTCCGCGGGATCATCGAGTACTGCACGGAGCCCGTCGTGTCCTCCGACATCATTGGCAACCCGCACTCGTGCATCTTCGACTCGGAGCTGACGCAGGTCACGGGCGAGAAGCTCCTGCGGGTCGTCGCCTGGTACGACAACGAGTGGGGCTACTCCTCGCGCGTCGTCGACCTGGCCGCCCTCATGCGCGCGTAGCGCGGGGCGCCGCGCGAGCCGCCGCGCCCGGCCCGGCGGCTCGCGCGGCCCCGCCCCTGCGCCGAGGGCGCGTTCCCCCGGTCCGGCTTTCCCCGCCCGGGCCCGTGGCTAGAATCTGCCGCATCGCGTCAAGCGGAGCGTCAGAAGGGCCAGGGCGGGGCCGCGCGCGGGCGGCCCGGCGGGGGAGGACCAGGTGAGCGAGGCCGAGCCGATCGTGCGTGAGGAGCTGCCCTGCGGGGTCCTGTTCGTGGGCGCGGGGCCCGCGAGCCTGGCCGGGGCGATCCGCCTGGCCGACCTCGTCAAGCGGCACAACGACGCCGTCGACGCAGGCGGCGCGGGCGCGAAGATCGACCTCGACGAGGCGCCGATCTTCGTGATCGAGAAGGCGGCCGAGGTCGGCGACCACTCGATCTCGGGCGCGGTGCTCGACCCGAAGGCCCTCGACGAGCTGCTGCCCGGCTGGGAGCACATGGACCCGCCGCCGCCCTTCGAGGGCGAGGCGAAGGACGACCACCTCGTGCTCATGCTCGAGGGCGGCGGGCGCGTCGACTCGCCGATCATCCCGCCCACGTTCAACAACCACGGCAACCGGATCGTGAGCCTGAACCGGCTCGTGAAGTGGCTGGCCGCGCAGGCCGAGGCCCGCGGCGTGCAGATCCTGTGCGGCTTCCCGGGCGCCGAGGTCCTCACAGACGAGCAGGGCGCCGTGCGCGGCGTGCGGACGGCCGACAAGGGGATCGACAAGCACGGGCAGCGCAAGTCGAGCTTCGAGCCGGGCAACGACCTGATCGCGAAGCTCACGATCTTCGGCGAGGGCGTCCGCGGGCACCTCTCGCGGGGCGTGATCAAGCGGTTCGGGCTCGACGCGGACAAGAACCCCCAGATCTACTCGACCGGCGTCAAGGAGCTCTGGAAGGTCCCGCCCGGGCGGATCAAGCCGGGCACGGTCATGCACACGGCCGGCTACCCGCTCAAGCTCACGGGCAACGAGTTCGGCGGCGGGTTCCTCTACGCGTTCGCCGACGACCACGTGTCGCTCGGGTTCGTCGTGTCGCTCGACTCGCCCGACCCGACGCTCGACCCGCACCGGCTGTTCTCGCGCTGGAAGGACCACCCGGTGATCCGCGAGCTCATCGAGGGCGGCGAGGTCGTGCGCTACGGCGCCAAGGCGATCCCCGAGGGCGGCTGGTTCTCGCTCCCGCGCCCGTTCTGCCCGGGCGCCATGCTGATCGGCGACTCGGCCGGCTACCTGAACATCACGCGGCTCAAGGGGATCCACCTGGCGATGAAGTCGGGCATGTGCGCGGCCGAGGCCGCGTTCGAGCTCCTGCGCGACGGCGCCCCGGCCACGGCCGAGCGGACCGGCCGCTACTGGCAGCGCGTGCTCGACTCGTGGATCTTCGACGAGATGTGGAAGGTCCGGAACTTCCGGCAGGCCTTCCAGAAGCGGCCGTTCGGGTTCCTGCGCGGGGCCGTCTTCGGCGGGCTCGCGATCGAGTCGGGCGGCATCCTCCCGTTCGGGAAGGTCCCGCTCGAGGAGGACCACCACCGGATCGACAAGCTCGCCCACGGCCCCGGCCCGGGCGGCGCGCCCTGGCCCACGCCGAAGCCGCAGGTCCTGCCGACCGTCGACACGTCGGCCGAGTTCGCGGCGAAGCGCAAGGACGGCGTGAAGTCGTCCGCGCCGCCGCGCCCGGCGGGCGTCCCCGACGCCTCGATCAAGTCGAAGGGCGTCGTGTTCGACAAGGTCACGGACGTCTACCACGCGGGCTCGACCCACGAGGAGGACCAGCCGCCGCACCTCGTGGTCAACGACCTCGACGTGTGCCACACGCGCTGCGCCGAGGAGTACGGCAACCCGTGCCAGTACTTCTGCCCGGCGAACGTCTACGAGATGGTCGACAACCCGGACGGCAAGGGCCGCAAGCTCCAGATCAACTTCTCGAACTGCGTGCACTGCAAGACGTGCGACATCCGCGACCCCTACCAGATCATCACGTGGGTCGTGCCGCAGACGGGCGGCCCGGTCTATTCGGGGCTCTGACCCGCCGGGCGGGGGGCGCCGCGCCGGTCGCCGGCGCTCTGCCCCCCCGCCGGTGCCGACGGGCGCCCGAGGCCGGGGTCAGCGCGCCGGGGCCGCGCCGATCGTGACCGGCCGCGCGCCGATCGCGCAGCGCTCGCCCTCGCCCGCGGCGAAGGCGCGGACGAAGCACGGGCCGGCCGCGTCGTCCGGCACGCGCAGCGTGGCCGTGAACCGCCCGTCGGGCCCGACGCGGACGAGCTCGGTCCAGAGCACCTTGTCGTTGGCGCGCGCGTAGCGCTCGACGTCGGTCTCCGGGCCGGGCGCCGGGCGGAGCCGGTCGCGCGCGAGCTCCAGCGTGACCACGACCCCCCGCGCGCCCGGCGCGTGGCCCGAGACGGCGAGCGGCGCGCCCGGGGCCGCCCGGGCCGGCGCCTCGAGCGCGACGCGCCCGGTCGGTCGCGCCAGCCGGAGGGCGGGGTCGCCGAGCAGGTTGTACATGTCGACGTGCCGCGGGCACTCGGCCTCGAGCTCGCGCGCGCCGACGAACGGCAGCGCGAGCCCGCGGACCTCGGCGCGGAGCGGGTCGCCGTCGTCGCGCAGCAGCGTGGTCTCCGCGCGGTCGACCGCGGGGCCGAGCCGCGCGGGGCCGTCCTCGCCGAAGAGCTGCCCGATCAGGGCGATCCCGAGCAGCGCGTTGTGGACCGGATGCGAGACGCGCGTGGCCCCGTAGAACGCGACCGGGCCCCGGCCCGTGCGGAGGAGCTCCTCGCCGATCGAGCGGCGCGGGTCCTCGAAGTTGCCGGTCCAGCAGGCGAGCGCGACGACGACGGGCGGCGCGTCGGTCGCGAGGTCGGCCGCGCGCCCTGCGTCGAGCACGGGGTAGCGGCGCACGCGCCCGTCGGGGCCGCGCACCGTGAGGTCGTCGACGGAGCGCAGCTCGCCGTGACCGACGTACGCGAGCACGAGGGCGCCCTCCTGCGCCCGCTCGACGACGCGGTCCGAGAACCCCTCGGGCGCGTAGCAGTAGGGGGAGGTCGGGTTCGCGTAGGTCAGGTCGACGTCGTAGCCGGCCGGGATCTTCGACGCGACGATCCGCTGGAACATCTGCTCGAGGAGCAGGTCGATCGCGGGCCCGAACCGGCCCTCGCCGGCCACGAGCGCGCAGCGCTTGCGCCACGGGTCCGGCGCGCGGAGGGTCGTCTCGTAGGCGACCGTGCGCGCGACCATGCGCGTGAGCTCACCCGCGTCGCGCGCGGGGAGGCGGCCGACCGAGACCTCGGGGAGCCCGTCGCCGTCGAGGTCGCCCCACGGGCGGTCCGTGTAGGTCTCGGCGACGGCGTAGCCCGGCACGGCGTCGGGCCCGCCCACGAGGAGGAGGTAGGTGGGGCGGTGCGCGAGCGCGGCCTCCCGGTAGGCGGCCTGCCGCCGCGCGAGGGCCGGGCGCGCGCCCCCGAGCCCGCGGTCGACCTCGTCGGTGACGACGACGAGCGCGCGGAGGCCCTCGCGCTCGCGGTGGGCGCGGAGCGGCTCGAGCGCCGCGACGAGCGCCCGCGGCGCGACGGCGACCCAGACCTCGGGCTCGCCCCGCGCGGGCGCCTGCGCCCGCGCGGGGCCCACGCCCGCGAGGGCGACGGCGAGGGCGACGACGGCGAGGGCGGGGCGGGAGCCGGTCGAGCGCGGCATGGGACCTCCGGGGCTGCGGAGGGGCGAGCATAGTCGACGCGCGCGGGGGGGGGCCGCCGCGGAGCGTGGGTCCTGGCGCGCGGGGACCGCACGCCAGGCGCGCCCCCGGGCCGCGGCGCGCGCGCCGTCAGTCGTGATGCGTCGCGGCGTCCTCGGAGGACGACGACGTCGAGCGCGCCCCGAACCGGAGGTAGCCGATGTCCGAGGAGCGCGTCTCGCGGCGGGCCCCGTCCGAGGGCTTCGGGGCAGGGGTCCGCCGGGTCGCGCGCTGGGTGCTCCCCGGGGTGGGCGGCGGGCCGGCCTGCGTCTCCCCGCCTCGCTCGCCCGCGGGCGCCCCGATCCCGAGCACGATCCCGCCGAGGGCGAGGGTCGTCACGGCCGGGAGCGCGACCGGCTCCTTCGGCGGGACCGCGACCCCGCCGACGGCCGTGCCGTTCGCGCTCCCCAGGTCGGTCACCCGCGGCCCGGGCCAGTCCGCCCGCCACTCGAGCCGTGCGTGGCGTCGCGAGACGCGGTCGTGGCCGATCTGCAGGTCGCAGTCGTCGGCCCGGCCGAGCGTCCAGGAGTCGCCCGGCTGGAACCAGAGCTTGCTCCCGTCCGGCAGGAACAAGGCGACCCGCGGGCCGCTCCCTCCGTCCACCAAGCCGGCCTCCCCCTCCCCGACACAACGAGGTTTACCACCTCGACGCCGTGTCCCCTAGGCCCGGGTTGACGAACGAACGATCGTTCAGTATCTTGCCCGGCCGTCGGGGACCCCGACGGGAGGTGCTCGTGGTGGCTCGAGACGCGCGTTCGGTGCTCGGGATCCTGACGCTCGGGGCGGCGCTGGCGCTCGCGGGCTGCGGCGGGAGCGACGGCAAGGTCTCGAAGCGAGCGCAGGCGGGCGCGCTCGCGGCGGCGGCGTCCTCGACGTCCACGACGAGCGCCCCGTCTGGCCCCTCCGCATACAACGTCCTCGCGGCCCTGCCGGCGCCGACGGGGACCGGCGCCGCGACGACCGGCACCGCGACGACCGGCGCCACGACCACCGGCGCCGCGACGACCGGCGCCACGACGACCGGCGCCGCGACCACCGGCGCCGCGCTGCACGGCACGATCCCCCCCGACCCGGCCACCGGGTTCGACGGGCAGCTCTACCTCTCGGGCGAGCGGCTCGTGCCGGGCACCTTCCTCCAGGTCTGGGTGAACGGCACGTTCACGAAGGTGCTCCCCGCGACCTTCTACAGCTCGGAGCTCCTGAGCACCTACGTGCACCTGACCGTCCCGGCCGACTACGACTTCGTCGCCGTCGCCCCCGACGGGAGCACGTCGGCGCCGCTCCGCCTCACGGTGCCCGCGGGCAACCCGGCCGCCTACTTCGGGCTCCTCCCGCCCGTCGTCCACATGGTGTACCCGCCCGACCTCACGGCGAGCTTCACGGGCACCGTCTGGCTCATGGGCGAGTCGTTCGTCCCCGGCTGCTTCGCGACGGTCCTCCAGCCGGGCGTCCCGCCGCTCGTCGTCCCGCTCACCTACGTGAACGAGCGCACGGTCGCCTGGACGCTCCTCCTCCCGCCCGCGGGCGACGTCACGCTCCAGGTCACGAACCCGAGCCTCCTCTCGTCGGGGTCGCTCACGCTCCCCGTGGGCCCCGCGCCCGCGGCCGGCGCCGCCCCCCAGGCCTTCTTCCCGGGCGGCGTCACGGCCCCGTTCCTCGGCTCGGTGCGGATCTTCGGGGCCGACCTCGCGCTCGGGGCCACGGTCGAGCGCCGCGACCCCCGCACGGGCGCCGTGACCTCGACGCCGCTCGTCCGCGTCTCGCCCGTCGAGGCGCTCTGGACGCTCGTCTACCCGGGGCCGGGGACCTACGAGGTCCGCGTCGTGAACCCGGGCGGCGCCGCCTCGCCCTGGAGCCTGTTCGACGTCCGGTAGCGGCGCCCCTGGCCTACGAGCGCCCGGCGAGCGCGGCGGCCACGAGCCAGGCCAGGAGCGCGAGCGCGACGAGGAGGAGGCCCCAGCGGGCGGGGGCGCCGGGGCCGGCGCCCAGGTCGTCGGGCGCCCGCGCGCCGGGGACCGCGTCCCGGTCCTCGTCGGGGTTCTCGTCGGTCGGCAGCTCGACGCCGTCGAGGTAGCCGTCGCCGTCCGGGCCCTCGAGCTCCGCGTCGTAGCCGCACGCGCGGCAGAACGTGCCGCGCACGAGCGGCCCCTCGCACTCGGGGCAGACGGGCGGGCCGCCGGGCGGGCCGCCGGCCTCGGGCGGCTCAGCCACCCGAGCGCGGCGCGCGCCCCGACTCCGGGCGCGGCGGGAGCGGCGGCGGGACG
>JANJTH010000645.1 GCA_024711205.1 Planctomycetota bacterium
CGACCGCGCCGGCGCAGAGGACCGCCCCCGCAGCGGCGGCCGCGGCCAGCGCCCGGCGGCGCGCCCTGCGGACGCGCCCCGCCCGCCGCGGGCCGCCGAGGAGCCAGGCGTCGAGCGCGCGCGCGACCGCCTCCGCGGACGGGAACCGGGCCGCGGGCTCCTTCGCGAGGCAGCGGAGCGCGACCGCGTCGAGCGCCGCGTCGACCGGGGCGAGGCCCGCCGGGCGCGCGCGCGCCGGCGAGGGCGGGGCGGCCTCGAGCGTCCGGTGGAGGACCTCGACGAGCGTCTCGCCCTCGAACGGGGGCCGGCCGACGAGGAGCGCGTAGAGGAGCGCGCCGAGGCCGTGCACGTCGGTCGCCGGGCCGAGCGCTCGCAGGGCGCCGCGCGCCTGCTCGGGCGCCCAGTAGCCGGGGCTCCCCAGGAACACGCCCGAGGCCGAGAGGCCCTGGCTCGCCTCGGGGGCGAGGTCGCGCGCGATCCCGAAGTCGGTGAGCCGGGGCGCGCCGTCCGCGCCCACGAGCACGTTGTCGGGCTTCAGGTCGCGGTGGAGCACCTGCGCGCGGTGCACGAAGTCGACGGCGCGCGCCACGTCGCGCACGAGGCGCGCGGCCTCGGTCGGGTCGAGCGGCCCCTCGCGCGCGAGCCGGTCCTGGAGCGAGCGCCCGTCGACGAGCGCGAGCACCAGGTAGGGACAGCCCTCGTGCTCGCCCGCGTCGAGGACCTCGACGATCCCCGGGTGGCGCAGGCGCACGAGCACGCGCGCCTCGCGGGCGAAGCGCTGGCGCTGCGTCGCGCCCGCGCCGCGCCCGGCCAGCAGCAGCTTGATCGCGACCGGCCGCCCCGTGCGCGCGTCCGTCGCGCGCAGGACGAGGCCCATGCCGCCCTGGCCGAGCGTCCCCTCGACCCGGTACGGCCCCACCTGCTGCGGCGCGCGCGACCCGAGCACGACCGGAGGGTAGCAGTCAGGACCCAGGATTCCCCGGGCCTCCCGCCGAACAGGCCTGGGAGGACGGCGCGGGCGCGCGCGGTCGCGACGGGACCGGCGGACGGACGACGCGAACGGACGCTCCCCTGCTCGGCGCGCGCCGTCCGACCGTGCGCGAGGCCCTCGCCCTCCGGGGGCCTGCGCGCTCCGATCGAGCCCGCCTGGGGCAGGGGGCAGATCGGACCCGCGCGCGCCGCGGCGCGCGGCAGCGTGGCCCGAACGGCGGCCGAGGCCGGCGTGGCCCAGCGCCCCGGGGCGTCCGGGTAACGTCGCGACCCCGGGGCCCGGCGGGCCCTCGAGAGCGAGCCCATGGACAGCAGCAGGAAGGACCGCGCGCCGCACGAGCGGCCGACCTACCACCGCGTGCCCGACTTCGTCGATCACTGGTCGCGTGGGACGTTCTTCGCCGCGAGCGCCTTCGGCCTGGCGGCGATCGTCGGCGTCGGCTGGCTCTGGGCGCCCGCGCTCGCGCTGCTCCTCCCCTGGGCCCTGTTCGTCGCCCGCGGCCTCCTCGACGTGTCGCAGCGGCACCACGCGCTGCTGCGGAACTTCCCGGTGATCGGCCACTTCCGCTACCTGCTCGAGTCGCTGCGGCCGGAGCTCCGCCAGTACTTCGTCGAGGCCGACTCCGAGGCCAACCCGTTCGACCGCGAGGACCGCGCCGTCGTCTATCAGCGGGCCAAGGACGCCGTCGACACGCTCCCGTTCGGCACCCGCGACGACCTCTACGCGGTCGGGCGCGAGTGGATCCTGCACTCGCTGTATCCGCGGGTCGTCCCCCAGGCCGAGCGGCGGTTCACGATCGGCGGCCCCGACTGCGCCAAGCCCTACGCCGCCGCGCTCCTCAACGTGAGCGCGATGAGCTACGGCTCGCTCTCGGCGAACGCGATCCGCGCGCTGAACCTCGGCGCGAAGCTCGGCGGCTTCGCCCACAACACGGGCGAGGGCGGGCTCAGCCCCTACCACCTCGAGGGCGGCGGCGACCTCGTCTGGCAGCTCGGCACCGGCTACTTCGGCTGCCGCACGGCGGCGGGCGACTTCGACCCGGAGCGCTTCGCGGAGCGCGCGTCCCACGAGGCCGTGAAGATGATCGAGGTGAAGCTCTCGCAGGGCGCGAAGCCGGCCCACGGGGGGATCCTCCCGGCCGAGAAGGTCACGCCCGAGATCGCCGAGATCCGCGGCGTGCCGCTCGGTCGCGACGTGATCTCGCCGCCCATGCACCGCGCCTTCTCCGGGCCGCGCGGGCTGCTCGAGTTCGTCGCGCGGCTGCGCGCGCTGTCGGGCGGGAAGCCGGTCGGCTTCAAGCTGTGCGTGGGGCACCCGGTCGAGCTCCTGGCGCTCGTGCGGGCCATGCTCGAGACCGGGATCACCCCGGACTTCGTCACGGTCGACGGGGCCGAGGGCGGGACCGGCGCGGCGCCGATCGAGTTCTCGAACTCGGTCGGCACCCCGCTGGACGAGGGCCTGACGTTCGTCCACGCCGCGCTCCGCGGCGCCGGGCTGCGCGACCGCGTCGCGCTCGTCTCGGCCGGGAAGATCGCGACCGGCTTCCACCTCGTGCGCCAGCTCGCGCTCGGGGCGGACGCGTGCAACGCCGCGCGCGCGATGATGTTCGCGCTCGGCTGCATCCAGGCGCTCAAGTGCAACACGAACCGCTGCCCGGTCGGCGTCGCCACGCAGGACCCGGCGCTCGCGGCGGGGCTCGACCCGGCGCTCAAGGCCGCGCGGGTGGCCAGCTTCCAGGCCAAGACCGTCGAGTCCGCCATGGAGCTCGTCGGCGCCGCCGGCCTCGACTCTCCGCGGGCGCTCCGCCCGAGCCACATCGTCCGGCGCACGAGCCGGACCGAGGTCGCGCACCTGGGCGAGGTGTTCCCGGCCTTGCCCGTGGGCGCCTTCCTCGAGGGCGCCGCGCCGCCGCGCCTGCAGGCCTGGTGGGACGAGTCCGCCGCGCTCGTGGCAGCGCGGGGGTGACCCGGGGCCCGCGCCCAGGCGCGTCGCCGGACGGCGCGCCCATGCCGAGGTCCGGAGCTGAGGGGGGGTGGGCGTGGACGCGGCGCGGCGGCGGCTCGAGCGGCGGGTGGCGGCGGGGGACGTGGACGCGACGCTGGCGCTCGCGCGCGCGCACGAGCGCGCGGGCGAGGACGCGCTCGCCTACCTGCTCCACTGGAAGGTCGACGGCCCGCCGGCCGAGCGCGCGGCGCTCGGCCGGC
>JANJTH010000657.1 GCA_024711205.1 Planctomycetota bacterium
GGGGGCGGCGCGCCGCGCGTGGTCGGGCGCTCCTGGCCGCGCGGGGCCTCCGGCGCCGGCGCCGCCTGCCCCTCCGGGTCCGGGCCGGCGCCGGGCGTCTCCATGCGGCGCGTCGAGCGCGCCCAGGCCGCCGTGCCACCCTCCTGCGCGACGGGCTCGCCCATGGCCGCGGTCGGCCGCTGCCCCTCGGGCATGATCTTGCCCATGCCGCGCGGGACCGCGCCGAACACGAGGTCCTCGCCGTCGTCCTTCTTCCCGGCGTCGGCCGCGGGCGCGCTCGGGGTCTGGAGCTTGAGGAGCGCGTCGAGGCCCTTGAAGCGCTTCGTCGTGCGCGACGTGATCGCGTTGAGCCCGACCTGCTTCTCGAACTCCTCGCGCTCCATGTCGTAGCGCAGGCCCCACGCCTTGGCGGGGCGAGCGGCGACGCGGTCGAGCCCGGTCCCGTCGAAGTTCGAGTTGTTGCAGTCCGCGTTGAAGAAGTTCGTCTGCTCGAGCTTCGCGCCCCGGAAGTTCGTCTTCGACATGTTCGCGCTCTCGAACGACGCGCGCGAGACGTCGGCCCCCTCGAACACCGCGCCCGTGAGGCGCGCCTCCCGGAAGTGGGCCCCGTCGAGCTTGGCCCGCGAGAAGTCGGCGCGCTGGCAGTCGGCGTGCTCGAGGCGCGCGAGCGACAGGTCGGCCTCGCAGAAGTTGGCGCGCTTGAGCGTCGCGTGGCGCAGGTCGCTGCGCTGCATCGCGCAGCCGCCGAAGCTGGCCCACGACAGGTCGATCTTCCCGAACACCGCCTCGGAGAGGTCCTCGCCGTCGAGCGTGACGCACCGGAGGTCGCGGCCCGAGGAGACCTCGGCCACGTAGAGGAAGCCCGAGAGGATCTCGCCGATCCGCTCGCCGCGGTTGCGGCGCGCGTCCTCGATCACCTTCGCCTTGAGCTCGCGCCCCTTGGGGGTCTCCCAGCGGATCGCGAGGTCATCGAGGCTCGCCCTGACTTCGTCTTGCACGGCGTGGCGCCCTCCGGGCGCGCCCGAGTGGGCCCGCCCGCGCGTGCGAACGATAGCGAGCCCGCCTCCGCGGCGCAAGGCGCCTGCGAGGGCGCGCGGGCTCGCGCGGCGCTCAGGTCGCGGCCGCGCGCGCGCGCTCCCGCTCGAGCACCGCGGCCGTCCTCGAACGGATCCGCTCCCGGTGGTACTCCACCTCGTGCGCGAGGGCCGCCTCGGCGCCCCCGGGGTCGGCCTCGTCGACGTAGCCGAGCGCGTGCGCGAGGTCGCGCCGCGCGGGGCCGGGCGGGGGGAGGACCGGGCGGCGGGCGAAGGCCTCGGCCCGGAGGCGGAGCTCGAGCCGGCGGAGGAAGGCGTAGGCCGTGCGCACCTCGAGGTGCTCCGCGGGCGCGAGGAGGCCCTCGCGCGCCGCGGCCTCGAGGAGCCGCCCCGTGTCGGCGACGCGCAGGGCCGGCGCGCGCCCGCCGTGCGCGAGCGCGAGCCCGCTCGCGAGCAGCTCCACGTCGGCCAGCGAGCCGCGCCCGCGCTTGAGGTCGTCCTTCGCCGCGTGCTCGACCTGCCGCCGGCGCATCTCGGCGATCTCGTCCCAGAGCCGCGGGCCGTAGGCGCGCCCGTAGAGGGCGTCCGCGAGCGCGGCCTCGACCCGGGGCCCGAGCGCCTCGTCCCCGGCCGCGACCCGGGCCTTCTGGAGCGCCAGGCGCTCGAAGTGCCGCGCGCCGCCGACCCCGGCGCCGGCGGCGGGGTCGGCCTCGTAGTAGGCGCGCGCGGCCTCGAGCGAGGCCGCGAGGGGCGCGCTCGCGCCGTGCGGGCGGAGCCGGAGGTCGAGCGCGAGGAGCGGCCCCTCGGGCGAGGCGTCGCCCTGCGCGAGCGTCAGGAGCGCCTGCACGACCTCGCCCCAGAACGTCGCGGCGGGCGCCCCGTCGGGCGCCCGCGCGTCGCCGCCGGGGTCGTAGACGGCCACGAGGTCGAGGTCGGAGCCCCAGGCCAGCTCGCGCGCCCCGAGCTTGCCGAGCGCGAGGAGCACGAGCCCGCCCGGGGGCGCGCCGCCGTGGCGCGCGGCCGTCTGGGCGGTCGCGTGCGCGAGGAGCGCCCGCAGCAGCCCCTCGGCGCCGTCGGCGAGGGCGCGCCCCGTGTTGCGGACGTTCGCGCGCCCGCCCAGGTCGAGGACGCCGGCCAGGAGGAGCGCGAGCGCGCGGACCTCGCGCAGGCCGGCGGCCGCCGCCGGCCCCTCGAGGGCGAGCCGGGCCTCCCGCTCGATGTCGGCGCGGCGCAGCGGCGTGCGCGTGCGGAGGCGGTCGATCACCTCGTCGACGACCCCGGGGTGGCGCGCGAGCATCTCGACGAGCACGTCGCTGCCGGCCGCCAGCGCGACGAACAGGCCGAGCGCGTCGGGCTGCGCGGCCCACAGCTCGTAGAGGCCCGCGCGCGCCCCGAGCGTCGCGGTCGCCCGCTCGAGGTTGCGCAGCGTGCGATCGGGGTCGGGCGTGCGCCCGACCTGCTCGAGGAGGCGGGGGAGGAGCCCCGCGAGCAGCGTGCGCGCGCGGCGCGTGGCGCCCAGGAAGCTCCGCTCGCGCGCGAGCGCCTCGAGCGTGCGCCAGGCCGCCGCGGGGTCGCGCAGGCCGCGGGCGCGCAGGATGGCGTCCACGCGCGCGGGGTCGGGGTCCGGCGCGAGGAGGAGGTCCTGCGCGTCGAGGTCGGGCGCGTCGTCGGCGTGCCGGAACGGGGCGCGGAGCAGGCGGTCGAGCACGCCGCGCGTGCGCCGCTGCGCGTCGGCGAGGCGGGCCTCGAGCGCCGCGGGCGCGAGCCCGAGCGCCTGCGCGAGCGGCTCGAGCGCCGGCCCGCGCGGGAGGCGGGTCTGCTCGCGGTCGCACGTGAGCTGCAGCAGGTGCTCGAGCCGGCGCACGAACCCGTAGCCCTCGCGCAGGTCGCGCGCCTCGTCGGCCGAGAGCGCGCCCGCCGCGAGGAGCGCCTCCACGGCCGCGCGCGTGTTCGTCGTGCGGACCTGCGGGTCGCGCCCGCCGTGCAGGAGCTGCAGCGCCTGCACCGTGAACTCGACGTCGCGGATCCCGCCCGGCCCGACCTTGACGTCGCGCGCGGCGTCGTCGACGCGCGCGATCCGGTCGCGCAGCGCGAGCACGTCGCGGAGCGCCCGCGCGTCGAGCGACGGGCGCCACAGCCAGGGCGCGAGCCGCGCGAGCAGGTCCTCGCCCACGTCGAGGTCGCCCGCGGCCGGGCGCGCCTTGAGCAGCGCCTGCCGCTCCCAGGTCCGGCCGTGCTCGCGGTAGTACTCGACCATGGCCGCGACCCGCGGCGCGAGCGCGCCGGCCCCGCCGTGCGGGCGCAGCCGCAGGTCGACCCGGTACAGCCGCCCCGCGGCGGTCGTGGCCTGCACGGCCCCGACGAGGGCGCGCCCGACCGCCTCCGCGGCGTCCTGCGGGGCGTCGTCGGCGCGCACGAGCACGAGGTCGACGTCGCTCGAGTAGTTCAGCTCGACCCCGCCGAGCTTCCCGAGCGCGAGTACGCACAGGCGCACGTCGCGCGCCGCGGGCGTCCGCCGCGCCGCGGCCTCCCGGGCCAGCTCGAGCGCGGCCGAGAGCACGAGGTCCGCGAGCCGCGACAGGACGGCGGCCGCCGCGGTCGCCTCGAGGTCGCCCCCGAGCTCGTGGGCCGCGAGCGCGAGCGTCGCGCGGCGGCGCGCGGCCCGGAGGGCCTCGAGCGCGGTC
>JANJTH010000661.1 GCA_024711205.1 Planctomycetota bacterium
GCGGCCGGGGCCACCGGGTCGCGGCCCCGGCGGAGGCCCCGGGCGCGCGGCGTGGGGGCCGGTCGCGCGCGGACCGGCCGGGGCCGCGCGCGGGACCCGCTGCGAGAAGCTGCCCGACAGGCGCTCGCCCTCCTCGCGCCCGAGCGTCCCCTGGACCATCTGGCAGGTCCCGCGCGGCAGGCGCAGGATCGCGTCGAGCGCGGCCGGCCCCGAGAGCCCGCCGAAGGCCGCGTGGCGCGGCGCGCCGGCGACGACCGAGACCCAGCCGCGGCCCTGGTCGCTCTTGATCCGCAGGACGCCGGTCGCCTTCGACTGCTCGAGCGCGAGCGCGACGTCGGCCGGGCGCGCCGCCGAGCCCTTGCGCTCGGCCAGCGGGGTCGGCGCGAACTTGCGGACGTTCGGCTCGAGCGCCCCGTCCATGCCCGCGTGCTGGACCACGCGCTTGACCTCGGGCCCGCCGCCGGGGCTGGCCTTGCTCGCGTCGATCGCGCCCTCGACGGGCGTCGCGCGCTTCACGTAGGGGAGGCGGAGCGCGCCGATCTCGACCTCCTCGCCGCCCTTGAGCGTGCGGGTGCCCTTGATCCGGATCCCCTCGACCTTGATCGGCTCGGCCGCCCCGTGCTCGCGGATCGTGAGCTCGTCGAACCCGTCGGTCCAGAAGAACGTCGCGACGAGGTCGGCGGACGCCCTCGGGAGCACGAGCTCGTTGCGGGCCTCGCGCCCGATCCGGAACGCGCGCCCCGGGACGAGCTCGATCGTGCCGACGCGCGGCACGTTCAGGTAGTGGAACCACGCCGAGTCGGCGACGTCGTCGTCGTCGTCGGGCGGCGTCATGTCGCCGCCGCACTGGCGGCACCGCGTCGCGTGGTCGTCGTTGCGGTCGAACAGGCACAGCCGGCACAGCTTCATGTCGGGGCGCCTCCGGACCGCGCGCCCGAGAATACCCGCCGCCCGCCCGTTGCGGCCTGCCGCGGGCGTGGCAGGCTAGCGGCCGGTCCGGAGCCGTCGCCCATGTCCCTCGCCCTGTCCACCCGTCAGGTCGCGTTCCTCCGCTCGCGCGCGCACGACCTCGAGGCCCGGCTCCAGCTCGGCAAGGCGGGGTCGAGCGAGGCGTTCCGCGCGCAGCTCGGGCAGGCGCTCGCGCGCGACGAGCTCGTCAAGGTCCGGCTCGGCAAGCACGTCGAGGACGACCTCGACGCCGTGGCCGCGGCGCTCGGCGCCGTCGTCGTCCAGCGCGTCGGGCGCGTCGCCGCGCTGTACCGCCCGGCCGAGCCGCCGCGCCTCGAGCTCCCGGACGGGGCGTGACCGGAGGGCCCGAGCCGACGCCCGGTCCCCGGGTGGACGCCCCGGCGGCAGGCCGCGGCCGACGCCTGCGGCGTCGCCGGACGCTCCGCGCCCTCGCGCTCGCCCTCGGCCTCGCGCTCGCCCTCCTCGCGGGCGAGGTCGTCGCCCGCGTCGTCGGCTTCGAGGGCTCGCCCCGGCGCTACTTCTGGCCCGGGATCTACCGCGCCGACCCCGAGACCGGCTGGGCGCTCCTGCCCGACTACCGCGGGGTCCACGTCGAGTACGACCACGAGGCGCCGACGACGACGAACGCGCAGGGCTGGCGCGGGCCCGCCTGGGACGCGGCCCGCGCCGGCGCGGCCGTGCGCGTGCTGTGCCTCGGCGACTCGTGCACGTTCGGGCGGGGCGTCGCCGACGACGCGACCTGGCCCGCGCGCCTCGAGGCGCGCCTGCGCGCGCGCGGGCTCGACGCGGCCGTGTTCAACGCCGGCGTCCCGGGCTGGGACTCGCGCCAGGAGGAGGCGGCCTTCGCGCGGCTCGTCGACGTCGTGCGCCCGACCGTCGTCGTGGTCGCGTGGCTCCCCAACGACGTGACCGAGCGCTCGGTCGACAAGATCCCCCGCACCCAGGTCCTCGACGGGCAGCTCGTCGAGGACGCCGACCGCTACCAGGCCTGGCGCGAGCGCGAGGAGGGCCGCGCGCCGCGCGGGAGCGCGCTCGTCCGGCTCGTGCGCTCGCGCGCGAAGGTCCTCGGCGCCCGGCTCTCGCCGCGCGTGAGCTTCGACTGGGCGGTCGACCTGCCCGACGACGCGCTCACCTACAGCCAGGCCCCGCTCGGGCGGGTCTTCGCGCGGGCGCGGGCCGCCGGCGCGACCCCGCTCCTCGTCCTGTTCCCCCGCCAGGAGGAGGTCGAGGACCCGGCCTCGCCCGCGAGGCACCACGGGCGCATGGCCGCGTTCGCGCGCGCGCAGGGCGTCGAGGCGGTCGACCTCCACGCGCGCTGGCGGGCCGCGGGGCCGTCCCCGGGGCGCTTCCTCCCGCGCGACCCGGTGCACCCGACCGCCGCCGGCTACGACGACGTGGCCGCCGCCGTGGCGGACGCGGGCGCCTTCGCGCCGGCGGGCGGGACGAGCCCCGGCCCCGCGCCCGACGAGCGGCGCCCATGAGCCCGCCGCCGATCACCTCGCCCGCGCCCGGGCGCGCCCGAGGCACCTCGCGCGCGGCGGTCTGGGCCGCCCTCGCGGCGGCGGCGACCGGCGTCGGCCTCGCCCCGGCCTTCGGCCCGCTCGCGGGCGCGGTCG
>JANJTH010000670.1 GCA_024711205.1 Planctomycetota bacterium
ACCACCGGGTCCGCTACCGCGAGACCCGCGGCCGCGTCGAGGCGCGCGAGCCCCACTCCACGGGGCACCAGGACGCCCGCCGCGCGTCCTGATCGCGCCGGGCGCGCGCCCACGCGCCCGCGCGGGCTCACACGTTGCGCAAGACCCCGCCCTCGGTCCGGTGCGCCGTGAGCGGCTCGAGCTCGCCCGGGAACGGGCAGGGCCGGTCGAGCGCGCGCGCGACGTCGTCGAACAGCGCGCGGACGGAGCGGGCCTGGGCGCGTCGGGCGAGCACCTGGCCCCAGGCCAGGTGCTCGAGCGCCTCGACGCCGCCCCGGGTCTCGCGGTAGCGGACCCGGTGGTGGTCGCTGCCCTCGGGGTCGCACAGGAAGCGCAGGTAGTCCTTGGGGTGCCGCCGGCGGACCCACGGGTCGCGATGCACCCAGGCGGGGCGCGCGCTCATGGGCGGGCCCTCGAAGGCCGGGTCGTCGACCTCGAACCGCTCGACGTCGCAGCGCGCGGGCTCGAACAGGCTCGGCCGGCGCGGCCGGGTCGCCGAAGAAGTAGCCCTCGAGCATGGGCACGAGCAGGTGGAACGAGCAGCGCGTGCGCAGGCGCTCGAGCGCGCGCTGGCGCGAGGCCTCGCCGGGCCACGGGTGGCGAGCCACGACCTCGACGACGGCGCGCCGGAAGTACTCGACGACGAGCCCGGGCTGGTCGGCGTTCGCGAGCTCGAGGTCCTCGACGACGACCACGAGGTCCGGGACCCGCTCGTCGCGGCGCCGCCCGGGCTCGACCTCCGCGACGACGGTCCGGGCCAGGTCGGCCGCCTTCGTGCGGAGCAGGTCCTCGCCCGTCGGGATCGCGCCGAGCCGGCGCGAGGTGAACCCGGCCAGGCGGATCGCCCGGCGGACCTCGAGCGCGCCCCCGAACACGCGCGCGAGGGAGCGCCCGAGGCCCTCCTCCTCGGCGGCCCCGGTCACGACGAGCTGGAGCGTCGTCACCGCTTCTGGCGACCGAACCGCTCGTCCGCGTACAGCCGCCCGAGCGAGAAGTGCGCGAGCCAGTCCGGGTCGCTGTGGTCGACGAGCGGCACGAGGACCCCGCCGCACGGCTCGGCGTGCTCGAGCACGTAGACGGCCTCCGGCCGCGCGTCGAACGCGTCGAGCACGACGGGCGAGTGCGTCGTGAGCAGGACCGTGAGCCCGAGCTCGTCCGCGCGCAGGCGCAGGCGGTCGATCAGGCGGCGGATCGCGAACGGATGGAGCCCGTTCTCGAACTCGTCGATCCCGAGCACCCCGCCCGGCGGCGCGGAGGCCACGGCGGCCAGGTGGATCAGGCCGAGGAGGAGCCCGTTCGGCGCGTAGAACGCCGGCACCGGGTCCTGCACGCCGGGCCGGTAGAACCGGGCCGTGACGGCCTGGCCGGCCGCCTCGAAGTCCATGTCCTGGTAGAGCTCGGGGAACGCCTCGCGCAGCCCGTCGTGGACGAACTCGTAGCGCTCGCGGTGCTCGCGCAGGCCCGCCCGCCAGTTGCGGAGCGCGGCCAGGGCGTTGCGCCCGGTCGGATGGAGCGTCGTGTCGCTCGAGGCGAGCGAGCCGCTCGTGCGCAGCGAGTAGACGTGCGGGTTGTTGTGGAACACGAACCCGGTGAGCGCGCGCGCGAACGGCTCGAGCTCGGGGAGCGCGGCGGCCTCGACCGCGCGCCGGAGCGCCGTCTCGTGCGGGCGCAGCTCGTAGGTCCGCCCGCCCAGCTCGAACGTGCTCGCGCCCGGCGCGCGCACGAGCACGCAGCGGTCGCCCACGAACGCGCGCTCCGCGGGCGACATGGCCTTGAGCTCGCTCGCGCCGACCGAGAGCTCCCAGCGCAGCCCGTTGACCGCGAGGGACAGCTCGACCGGCTCGTGGGGCTCGGCCGCGTCGTGCTTGAGCAGGCGCGCCCCGATCACGTCGAGCGCGGCCCCGAGCCCGCGCTCGAACGTGAGCCGCGCGAAGTCGAGCGCGCCGAGGAGCGTCGTCTTGCCGACGCCGTTCGGGCCCACGAGCGCGCACACGCCCGTGGGCGCGAAGGCGGTCTGGCGGAAGGTCCGGTAGTTCTTCAGCCGCAGCGTGAGGCCCACGCCCGGGATGCTACCCGCGGCGGGCGCGGCGCGCGCGGCTACCGGCCGAGCTGCGCGGAGCGGAAGAAGCGGTCGCGCAGCTCCTCGTCCTCGAGGTAGCCCTCCGCGCTGGTGATGTAGGTGCGCACGAACCGGAGCGCGCCGCTCGCGTCGGCGAGCAGGTAGACGCCGTCCTCGTAGTGCCAGCGCCGCGGCGTCGTCCCCCGCTGGTCGACGCGGATGCTGCGGCCGCGGATCCCGGCCACGTAGGGCGCCGGCAGGCCCCGCTCGAAGCTCCAGGCGCCGACCTCGGCCACCCCCTCCTGGATCGAGGCGAGCCCGGTCTTGCACAGCCGCTCGAGCTCGTCGCGGGTGCGGGGCCCGGGGGGGAGGTCGAGCGGCGCCACGCTCGTCTCGGCGCGGTACCAGAAGCTCGCGTGGCGGTGGTCACGGCGCTCCGTGCCGCGGCCGTCGTCGGGCTGGTCCGCGTTCGCCTCCTTCCTGGGTTGCGTGCAGTCCTCGCCGGGCAGCTCGACGGTCACGGGCGCCTGGCCGATCCGGTGGCGAGCCCAGCGGGTCGGCCACGGCTCGGGCTCGCCGCGGGCGTCGCCGCCGCGCTTCTTGCGCAGGAACGCGCGCAGGTGCCACCGGCGCCGCTCCTCGAGGTATCGCCGGTCGTCGGCGCTCAGGAAGCTCGAGTAGCGCGCCGCGTTGGACCGGGCGACCGCCTCGCCTCCCCGGTGCCGGAGCCCCTCGTCGTCGAAGCAGGCGTCGAGCACCTCGGCGAACGCGACGACGCCGTACCGCTGGTGGAACGCCCGCGTCACCGGGGCGATCAGCGCGTCGAGCTGCGCCGCGTCCTCCGGGCTGCCGGGGAGCGCGGTCGCGCTCGCCGCCCGGACGAACCGGATCAGGGCGGGCGCGTAGCGCTTGCCCTGGTCCGCGCGGTCCTTGTCGGGGTAGCCCTGGATGGCCGCGAGCGCGGAGACCTGGCTCCGCATGGAGCGGCTCCACTCGCCCTCCCCGGCCGCCGCGGCGGACGTGATCCGCGCGACCTCGGCGCGGTAGGCGTCCCGGAGCGCCGTCCGCCGCGCGGCCACGAGCCGGTCGCGCTCCGCGAGGTCCTCCGCGAGCGCGGCGTCGGGCCTGGCCCCGCCCACGTGGCGGACGAACCGCAGGTTCGCCTCGTCGACCTCGACCCGGCTCCCGGCCCCGGCCACGAGGATCCCGGGCGCGCCGCCGAGCGGCTCGGCGCGGAGCCCTTCGAGCTTCGCGTGCGCGCCGCCCGTGACCGCGACGAGCTCGCCCGAACCCATGCAGATGCGCGTGTCGACGATGCGGACGTCGCTCGCGGGGCCGTGGACGCGTACTCCGCCGTAGCTCCCGGTCACGAGCTGCCCGCCCTCGACGCTGCCCGTGCCGTCGAGGAAGCTCACGGCCCACTGCGTCGTGCACATGAGCACGGTCACGCCGCGGAGGTGGACCTCGGAGCGGACCGCCTTGACGATCGCCACCTCGTGCGTGCCGAGGACCAGCATGCGGACCGGCATCTGGTACTGGACGGGCTCGATCGTGAGCCCCTCGATCACGACGTCGGGGCAGTCCTCGGCCAGGATCGCGGTCTCGAACCGGTGCTTGAGCGTCGCGCCGAGCCCGCGCAGCCGCGTGTGCGGTCGCATCCGGAGGCGCTCCTCGTACGCGCCGAACCCGACCCGGACCTCCTGCCTCGGCTCGGCCGCGTCGATCGCCGCCTGGATCGTCGGGTGGTCCTCGGGGACGCGCAGGGGCGGGAGGAGCGGGCCGACCTTCCACGGCTCGTCGCGGTGCACGACGCGGAGCACCGCGAGCTTCTGCGCGGGGCGCAGGGCGCCGAGCAGGAGCCGATCGCGGTCGGGGTCGGGTCCGACGAGGGTCTCCGGGAGCGCGCCGAGGACCCCCGCGAAGGCGGGGGCGCCGTGGTCCTGGAGCAGCCGGCGCGCGAGGTCGCCGAGCGCCTTCCGCGCGCGGAGGGACTCGAGCGCGCCGGGGGCCGCCGCGCCGGCGAGCGCGAGCAGGCGGTCCCGGAAGGCGAGCGCCACCTCGGGCGGGCCGGCCGCGGCGGCGAGCTCAGCCTCGAACCGAGCCTCGCCCTCCGTCCACCGGCGCTCGCGCTCCGCCTGCTGGGCCCGGTACTCCTCGACCCGGCGCTTCGCGCGCTCGACGCGCCAGGCGTCGATCTGTCTCTGGAGCGGGATCCCCATGACGGCGTGCACGCTGCGCAGCCGCTCGGCCGAGCCGCCGTGGACCTTCTCCCAGGCGACCTCGATCAGGGTCGCGCCCGCGTCGAGCCCGCCGTTGCGGTCCATGAACGCGCGCAGCGTGGCCTCGAGCTCGGCGCGCAGGGCCTTGCCCCAGGGCGAGCGCGCGCCGACCTCGAAGGGGTGCCGACCGGCCTCCACCTGGACGAACGCGTCCGTCAGCGCCTTCGCGGCCGCGACGACGTCGGCGTCGGGCTCGACGCCGGCGCGGAGCGGCTCGAGGAACGGCGCCAGGTCGGCGCGGCGCATGGCCGACCAGCCCTCCTGGAGGGCGCTCCGCTCGTGGTAGCCGAGCCCGCCCGTGTAGAAGGGGAGGGGGGCGGCGGGCGGCGGCGGCGCGGGCGCGCGACGGAGCCAGCGCGCGGCCGCCTCGAGGCCGTGCAGGCGCGAGAACGTCAGGAGCTCCTCGGCGATGGCGCGCTGCGTGAGCGCGTCGACGATCAAGGTCCCGGTGAGCGCGGGGAAGAGCGCGCGGGCGTAGGCGTCGAGCGCCTCGGCGTGGGCCTCGACGCCGTCGGCGGCGAGCCCACGGGCGTGCTCGCGCGTGGTCCGGGCGATCGCCGCCTGCGCGGCGAGGAGCTCGGGCGCGCGCGCCCGCCGCTCCTCCGCCGCGCGACGCGTCCCGCCCGGCAGCTCGGCCCGGGCCTGGGCGACCAGCTCGGACTCGGGGGCGTCCGGCTCGAGCGCCCGCGCGTCCTTTCCGTGCCAGTACGCGGTCGCGCCCTCCTCGTAGGCGATGCGGTAGGCGATGCGCTGGACGCCGCGGGGCGCCCCCGGCGCGAGCGGCCTGCCCGCGGCGAGGAGGAGCGGGTTCGTGAGCGGGCCGTGGAGCACGAGGTCGGCCGGGCCCCGGCCCTCGAGCGTGCAGTCCTCGAGCAGGCCGGCGCCGCACAGCCAGACCCCGGCCTCGCCCGCGTCGCGGACGACGACGCGGCGGAGCACGGGCCGGGGCCACACGCGCTCCTCCGCGACGGCGAACACGTGGATGCCGTGGCCGCCCGGGGCGAGCACGTGGACGTCCTCGGCGACGAGCCGGCCGCCGCTCACGGCGAGGCCGAGCTGCATGGGCCGCTCGAGCGCGAGCCGGCGGAGCGTCACGTCGCCCGCCTCCACGGCGAGCATCACGGAGCCGGGCGTCGCGGCCTTGTCGGTGGAGAGCGTCAGGCCCTCGACGCGCACGGCGCCCTCCGCGCGGATCCGCAGCACCGACGCGTCGCTCTGCGCGCCGGCGAGGCGCGTCGCGCCCGGGCCGGCGCCGCGCAGGGTCAGGGGCCGATCGACGACCAGCGCCCCCACGACGTGCAGGCCCGGCCCGACGAGCACCGTGTCGCCCGGGTTCGCCGCGCGGAGCGCCCGGCCGAGGTCGGCGAAGTCCTCCGGCACGCGCAGCGTGTCCGTGGCCCGCGCGGCGGCGGGGAGGCCCAGCGCGGCCAGCGCGAGCGCGCACCAGGTCGTGGTCGCGCGGGCCCTGGCCGCCGGCGACGACCCCGACCACGACCCCGTCCGTCCCTCGCGCATCGCAGCCCCCCTCCCCGGTCGAAGGGTGTACCACGCAGCGGGCCCCCGGGGCGCCCGCGGGCCCTGCCCGGGGCGGGTCAGCCCGGCTTGCCTGCCTGCTGGCGCTGCTCGAGCTTGGCCCAGGTGTCGCGCAGCCCGATCGTGCGGTTGAGCACGAGCCGGTCGGGCGGGGCCGCGTCGGGGTCGAGGCAGAAGTAGCCGACGCGCTCGAGCTGGTAGGGGACGCCGGCCGCGGCCTCGCGGAGCGCGGGCTCGGCCCAGCCCGTCGTGACGACCTCGAGGCTGTTCGGCAGCAGCCGGGCGAGCCAGGCCTCGCCCTCGCCGCCCGGGGCCGGGGCGCCCTCGGGGGCGGCGTCGGGGTCCTCGGGGAACAGGTGGTCGTAGAGGCGCGCCTCGAACGGGACGGCGTGGTCGGCCGCGACCCAGTGGATCGTCGACTTGATCTTGCGCCCGTCGGGGGCGTTGCCGCCGCGGCTCCCCTCGTCCCAGGTGCAGCGGACGCGCACGACCTCGCCCGTCGCCGGGTCCTTGTCGACGCCCGTGCACTTCACGATGCACGCGTAGCGGAGCCGGACCTCCTTGCCGGGCGAGAGCCGGTGGTAGCCCTTGGGCGGGACCTCGCGGAAGTCGTCGCGCTCGATCCAGAGCCGCCGCCCGAACGGCACCCGCCGCGCGCCGGCGGCCGGGTCCTCGGGGTTGTTCACGGCCTCGAAGGCCTCCGTGTGGCCCTCGGGCCAGTTCTCGACCACGAGCTCGAGCGGGCGCAGCACGGCGAGCCGCCGGGTCGCGGTGCGGTTCAGGTCGTCGCGCAGCGCGTGCTCGAGGAGCGCGAAGTCGATCGTGCTGTTGTGGCGGGCGACCCCGATCCGCGCGCAGAACGCGCGCAGCGCGGCCGGCGTGTAGCCGCGCCGGCGCATGCCCGCGACCGTCGGCATGCGCGGGTCGTCCCAGCCCGAGACGTGCCCGCCCGTGACGAGGTGGAGCAGCTTGCGCTTGCTCGTGATCGTGTGCGTGAGCGCGAGCCGCGCGAACTCGATCTGGCGCGGGCCGTCGACGACGCCGAGCCGGGCCAGGAACCACTCGTAGAGCGGGCGGTGGTCCTCGAACTCGAGCGTGCAGATCGAGTGCGTGATCCCCTCGATCGCGTCGCTCTGCCCGTGCGCCCAGTCGTACATCGGGTAGATGCACCAGGCGTCGCCCGTGCGGTGGTGGTGCGCGCGGCGGATCCGGTAGAGGGTCGGGTCGCGCAGGTTCAGGTTCGGCGAGGCCATGTCGATCTTCGCGCGCAGGACCTTGCTCCCGTCCGCGAACTCGCCCGCGCGCATGCGCCGGAACAGGTCGAGGCTCTCGGCCGCGGGGCGGTCGCGCCACGGGCTCGTCGTCCCCGGCTCCGTGAGCGTCCCGCGCGTCGCGCGGATCTCGTCAGCCGACTGCTCGTCGACGTAGGCGTCGCCCTGCTCGATCAGGCGCTCGGCCCAGCGGTAGAGCTGCTCGAAGTAGTCGGACGCGAACAGGACCTCGCCCGACCAGCGGAAGCCGAGCCACAGGATGTCGCGCTGGATCGCCTCGACGTACTCGGTGCTCTCCTTGGTCGGGTTCGTGTCGTCGAGCCGCAGGTTGCACGTGCCGCCGAACTCCTGCGCGAGCCCGAAGTTCAGCGCGATCGACTTGACGTGGCCCACGTGCAGGTAGCCGTTCGGCTCGGGCGGGAAGCGCGTCGCGGTGCGTCCGCCCCAGGCCCCTCGCGCGCGGTCGGCGGCGACGATGTCGCGAATGAAGTCGCTCGGCCCCTCGCCGGCCGGGCCCTCGCCCCCGGGCGTCCCCGCGTCGTCGGTCATCGTCGCTCCTGGCGCAGCCGATCCCGGGTGCGCGGCGGGGGATTCTAAGGAGCGGAAGTGGGGGGGGGGGGGGGGGGGGGGGGGGGGGGGGGGGGGGGGGGGGGGGGGGGGGGGGGGGGGGGGGGGGGGGGGGGGCCCACCCGCGGGCGGCCGCGGCCGCCGGGCCGGCG
>JANJTH010000677.1 GCA_024711205.1 Planctomycetota bacterium
CTCCTGGCCCGATCCGCGGCGGCCCTGGGCCAGCGCCGCCAGGCTCACGACGACGGCCCCGGCGCCGAGCAGGGCGAGGGCGAGCGCCGTCCGGCGGCCGGCGAGGGCGCTCTCGCCACGCGCGTCGCCGCGCAAGGCCGCGAGGAAGTGCGCGGCCGAGGCCGGGCGGTCGGCCGGGTCGGGCGCGAGCGCCGCGCGGCACAGGCGGTCGAGGTGCGCGGGCACCCCGGGGCAGAGCGCCGACGGCGCGGGGGCCTGCTCCGACTTCGCCACGGCGAGCCCGACGAGCCCCTCGGCGTGCGCGAACGGCGCGACCCCCGTGAGGCACTCGTGGAGCAGCCCGCCCAGCGCGTAGACGTCGGCCAGGGGGCCGACCGAACCACCCGTGAGCTGCTCGGGCGCGGCGTAGAGGGGCGACCCGACGATGTCCTGCGTGCGCGTGAGCCGCTCGGCGTCCGGGTCGAGCAGGCGCGCGACCCCGAAGTCGGTCAGGCGCGGGGTCCCGCGCTCGTCGAGGAGCACGTTCCCCGGCTTCAGGTCGCGGTGGACGACCCCGGCCGCGTGGAGCGCGGCGACCGCCTCGGCCACGGCGCCGACGA
The DNA here is from genome assembly GCA_024711205.1 of Planctomycetota bacterium. Classification (GTDB taxonomy): domain Bacteria; phylum Planctomycetota; class J058; order J058; family J058; genus JANJTH01. Next base: position 600 of record JANJTH010000677.1, read on the forward strand.
GCGCGACCGCTCGCGCGGGCTCGAGGGGCCCGCCGCGCGCGAGATGCCGATCGAGCCCCTCGCCGCGCACGAGCTCGAGCACGAGGTAGAGGTAGCCCGGCCCCTCGCCCGCCCCGTGGACCTGCACGACGCCCGGGTGCCGCACGCGGGCCGCGGCCTCGAGCTCGCGCAGCGCGCGGCGGCGCCGGTCGGCGTCGTCCGCCGCCGGCATGACCTTGAGCGCGACGTCGCGCCCGAGCGCGTGGTCGCGCGCGCGCAGGACGACCCCCATGCCGCCCTTGCCGAGGACGCCCTGGACCTCGTAGGGGCCGAGCCGCGCGCCGGTCGGCAGCCTACCCCCGACGAGCGGGGGCTGGCGGCCGTCCCGGGCCGCGGGCTCGCCCGGCGGCGGGGTCTGGGCGCCCATGGGGGGGGCCGCGTGCCTACTTGGGCAGGTCCTTGCTGCCGACGATCGTGAGGTTGAGCCCGATCTGGACCGAGACGGGCTTGCCGTCGACCTCGATCGTCGACTTGCCGTTCAGGTACCAGCCGAGCGAGCCGGTCGCGAACTCCTTGACCTCGGCGATCATGGGGATCTGGTTGATCGTGACCTGGACCGGCTTCGCGTGCTCGCGGAACTGATCGCGGGTGATCGGGCAGGACTTCGCCACGGCGCCTCCTGGGGCCCGAGCGATCGGCGCTCGGGCGGAGCGGCGGACGATAGACGATCGCGCCCCGGGCGGCGAGGGCCCGCGCTGCGCGCGGGCGGCCTCACGCTGCGCTCGGCCCGTGCTCGTGTGAAGCCCACGCCGCGCTCGGCCCGCGCCGACCTCCCTCCGGTCGGTCAGCCCGGCACGGACCTCGCGCGTCGCTCAGGCGGGCGGGAGCGTGATCGTGACGGCCGTCGGCCCGCCGGGCGGGCTCTCGACCTCGAGGCGGCCGCCCAGCGCGCGCACGACCTCGAGGCTCGTCGCGAGGCCGAGGCCCGTCCCCCGCGACTTCGTCGAGACCCAGGGCTCACCCAGCCGCGCGAGGACCTCGGGCGGGAAGCCCGGCCCCGTGTCGCGGACCACGACGCGGGCCTCGCCCTCGGGGCCGCCGCCGACCTCGAGCTCGAGGCGACGCCTCGCAGGCGGGACCTCGTCGAGCGCGTCGCACGCGTTCAGGAGCACGCACAGGAGCACCTGCCGCAGCTCGTCGCGCCGGGCCCGGACCAGCGGCGTCCCCGGTGCGACCCGCTCCTCGACGAACACCTCGGCCCGCCGGAGGCGCGCCTCGACGAGGTCGAAGGCCTCGGCGAGCAGGTCCGGCACGTCGAGCGCCTCGGCGGCCCGACGCCCCGGGCGGCCGACCTCGAGCATGCGCTCGGCCGTGAGCCCGACCGCCTCGGCCCCGGTCAGGATCCGCTCGACGAGCCGGCGCTCCTCGGGGCGCTCGAGCCGTCGGAGGAGCAGCTCTGCGCAGCCGAGGATCCCCTGCGCCAGGTTGCGCACGTCGTGGGACGCCTCGATCGCGAGCTGCCCGGCGAGGCTCGAGCGCAGGCCGCCGATCGGGCCCGAAGCCACCCAGGACTCGCCGCGCGCGCTCATGCGAGGACCGTAGCCGGGTCGCCCGCCGGCCGGGATCATCAACCTTGATGCCCGCGGGGGGCGCGGCGCAGAACCCGGGGCGGTTCAGGCGCTCAGGTCCTCGTCGCAGCTCACGCAGAAGGGTCCCCCGAGGCCCAGGGCGTCCGACGGCCAGCGGTCCGCGAGCGTCGTCGGCACGGTCGCGACGCGCGGGTCGCCCGACTCGACGAGGAGCTCGAACCAGGCGCGGAGCGCGCGGTCGTCGTCCGCCGCGGCCTTGGCCGCAGGCGCCGGCCCTGCGAGGAGCCGCCGCGCGAGGTCGAGGTCGCCGAGCGCGCGGGCGGCGTCGGCCTTCACGAGGAGGTCGCGTTCGCACGCCGCGCCGCGGAGGTCGACGAGGCGGCGGAGGTTCTCCTCCCACCACGCGGGGCGTGGCGGCGGCGCGGCCGGCGCCAGGACCTCGGCCGGGAGGGCCGCGAGCTCGAGCCGAGCGCCGGCCGTCGGGAGGGCGCGCGCGAGGGCTTCCGTGAGCCGCAGCAGCTCCACGTAGGACCGCGCCGCGGCGACGAGCTCGAGGACCTCCGGCGCGACCTCGGGCGGGCGCGCGCGAACGGAGCGCGCGAGCGCGGCGACGAGCGCGCGCGCCCACCCGGGTGTCGCGCGGGGGACGCGCCGCTCGTGGTGGCCCCAGGCCCACCAGGCGCGCGTCCGCCGGGCGAGCTCGAGGCCCGGGGGGGCGCCGACCACGTCGGGCGAATCGACCGCGTTCGACGTGACGGGCGACGTGACGGGCGACGCGAGCGGCGTGCGACGCGCGCGCGGGGTCAGGCCGCGGAGCCCCTCGCGGAGCCACTCGGCCAGCCCGAGCAGCACGGCGCCCACGACGCCGCCCGTGACGACGCCGCCCAGGATCGCGCCGGGGAGGAGCCAGGCCGCGTGCGCGTGGACCGAGGCCGCGGCCAGGACGGCGCCCGCCACGGTCGCCGAGGGCACGAGGGCCCAGCCCAGCGTCGAGAGCCCCGGATCGACGGCGACAGGGACGTGGGCCGCGTGGCAAGCGGGACAGCGGACCTCCGGCGGGCCGGAGGTCGCCCCGTGCTGGAAACCGTCGCTCCAGCGGACCTCGCGCAGGAACTCGCCCAGCGGGTCCGCGGAGCGCACCGCGACCCGCTCCCACGCGTTGCAGCGCGCGCACCGACGAAGCTCGGTCCTGGGCACGAGACCTCCCTCCCTGGAACCTAGCTGGCCCGGGGCGCTTCGTCTCGGGGGCGAGCCTGCCTGCCAGGAGGACGGGTCGCGAGGCGATCGGCGGACGCGGCGCCGAGGGGACCTGGACGGGGCGCGGCCCGGGCGTGAGGGCCGCGTCGTCGCTCGAGGTCCGGCGCGACAGGCGTTGAGCGTGCGGGTGCGTCGCGACGCAGGAAGCCGGACAAGGGGCAAGACCCCTGCACGACCGCGGGAGCGGGAACGGCAACGGGACGAGCGGCAGGCGAGCACGCGCCTGGCCGGAGCGTCGCGCTCGCCCGGCTACGCCAGGATCTCGCGCACGACGCGCCCGTGGACGTCCGTGAGCCGCATGTCGCGGCCGGCCCAGCGGTAGGTGAGCCGCTCGTGGTCGAAGCCGAGCAGGTGGAGCAGCGTCGCGTGGAGGTCGTGGACGTGGACGCGGCCCTCGACGGCCCGGAAGCCGAGCTCGTCGGTCGCGCCGTGGACGTGGCCGCCGCGCACGCCGCCGCCCGCGAGCCACACCGAGAAGCCGTGGTGGTCGTGGTCGCGCCCGTTCAGCTTGCCCGCGTTCGCGCCCGGCTGCGGGAGCTCGACCGTGGGCGTGCGCCCGAACTCGCCGCCCCACAGGACCACGGTCTCGTCGAGGAGCCCGCTCGCCGCGAGGTCGTCGAGGAGCGCCGCGAGCGGCGGGTCGACCTCGCTCGCGAGGCGCGCGTGCTCCTGCGCCAGGTCGTCGTGGCTGTCCCAGGGCTGGCCCGCGCCGTGCCACACCTGCACGTAGCGCACGCCGCGCTCGAGCAGGCGCCGGGCCACGAGCAGGGCGCGCCCGACCGGGGCCGGGCCGTAGCGCGCGATCGTGGCCTCGGGCTCGCGCGTCCAGTCGAACGCCTCGGGGGCGGCCGTCTGCATGCGGAAGGCGAGCTCGAGCGCGTCGATCCGCGCCGCGAGCGCCGGGTCGTCCGGGCGCCCGGCCGCGTGGGCGCGGTTGAGCGCCTGCGCCAGGTCGAGCGCCGCGCGCTGGTCGGCCTGCGACATGACGCGCGCGCGCAGGTCGGCCACGACCTCGTCGGGGCGCCCGCGCGAGGGGTCGACGCGCGCGCCGCGGAAGGTCCCCGGCAGGAAGCCCGCCTGCCAGTTCTGCCCCTCCTGGATCGGGTCGCCGCCCGGGCAGAGCACGACGAACGCGGGCAGGTCCTCGTTCTCGGTCCCGAGCCCCCACGTGACCCACGAGCCGACGCTCGGGCGCACGAGCCGCGCCTCGCCCGTGTTCATGAGCAGGAGCGACGGCTCGTGGTTCGGCACGTCGGCGTGGCAGCCGCGCAGCACGCACAGGCGGTCGGCGTGGCGCGCGAGGCGCGGGAACAGCGCGCTGACCTCGAGGCCGCTCCGGCCGTGGCGGGCGAACGGGAACGGGCTCGGGAACGCCGCGCCCGTCTTGCGCTCGGTCGGCAGGTTGCCGCCCGGGACCGTCTTGCCCGCCCAGCGCTCGAGCGCGGGCTTCGGGTCGAACGTGTCGACCTGCGAGGGCCCGCCGTTCGCGAACACGTGGAGCACGCGCCGGGCGCGCGGCGCGAAGTGCGGGGCGCGCGGCGCGAGCGGCGAGCGGCCCGGGCCCGCGGGCGGCTCGCCTGCGCGCGCGGGCCCGGCCAGGTGCCCGAGCAGGTGGCCGAGCGCGAGCGCGGGCACGCTCGAGCCGACGCCGGAGGCGAGCCCCGAGGCGAGCCCGGCGAGCAGCGCCCGGCGCGTGGGGCCGGGGTCAGTCCACATGGAGCCACTCGTTCGTGAGCACGAGCGCGTGCGCGAGGCGCGCCCACGGGTCGAGCGGCTCGGGCGCGGGCGCGGGCCCCGCGAAGTCGGCCCGCGCGTCGAAGACCTGCGCCGGGGCGTCCGACGGCGCGTCGGGCTCGAGCCGGAGCACGGGCGCCCACGCGAAGGTGTCCCAGCCCTCGTTCGTGCGGCAGTCGACCGCGAGGTCGATCACCTCGCCCGCGGCGACGCGCACGCCGTCCAGCGCGACCTCGGCCGCGCCGTCGTGGGCGACCGCGAGCGCGAGCAGGCCCTGGCGGTCGGAGACGACGCGGGCGCGCACGCCGTCGCCCTCGGGGCGCCCGTGGCGCAGCGTCCCGCGCAGCGTGAGCCGGCCGGCCGCAGGCGCGACGAAGCGCCGGAGCACGGCGTGGTCCTGATCGCGGCCGGGGTGCCCGCCGTCCGCGCGGAGAATGCACCAGCCGAGCCGCGGGTCGGGGATCCGGGGGCCCCCCTGCCAGGCGTCGCCCGTGAAGTGCGGGAGCGGCTCGAACAGCGCGACGCGCGCCGAGCCCGGGCCGAGGCCGCCGTCGCGCTGCTCGACCCGCCCGCGCCCGTAGGACCAGGGCGCGCCCGGCGGCGGCGTCGTCGGCCCCCGGGCCACGAGCGCGAGCGCGGCGGCGCCCTCGGCCGGGGTCGGGTCGCGCAGGAGCACGCGGCGCCAGAGCGCGCGCACGCGCGCCGGGCCGGCCGGGGCGGCCTCGCAGGCGCGCGCGATCGCGCGCGCCTGCGCGTGGACGAAGGGCGCGTTGAGCAGCCACAGCGCCTGCTGCGGGACGACGGTGCGCAGGCGGCGCGGGGCGTGCGCGTCGGGGCTCGGCGCGTCGAACGTGCGCAGGAACGCGGGCGGCTCCTGGCGGTCGACGAAGGCGTAGAGCGTCCGGCGCGCGGACCGGTCGAGGTCGACCGGGCGCCCGCCCACGGCGGGGTCGAGCGCCCCCGCGGCCGCGAGGAGCCCGTCGCGGACCTCCTCGGCGTCGAGGCGCCGGCGCGGGAACCAGGCGAGCAGGCGGCCCTCGGGGTCGGCGGCCCGCGCGCGCGCGAGCGCCACCCGCGCGGGCTCCGACTCCGGGCCAGGGGCCGGTCCCGAGGCCTGGCGGTAGACGGCCGACGTGACGAGCAGGCGGTGGAGCCGGCGCAGCGAGCCGCCCTGCTCGACGAACCACACGGCGAGCCAGTCGAGCAGCGCGGGGTGCGTCGGCCGCTCGCCGCGCGCGCCCAGGTCGCTCGGCGTGCGGACGAGCCCCTCGCCGAACCGCCAGGCCCACACGCGGTTCACGAGCGCGCGCGCGGCGGTCGGGTGATCGGGCCGCGCGATCGCGCGCGCGAGCTCGAGGCGGCCCGTGGTCGCGGTCCACACGGGCGCCACGCCGCCGGCCGCGCCGTCGGCGCCCGAGCCGGTCCCCGGGCTGGCCGGCGGGCCGCCTGCCGTCCCGCCTGCCGGCCCGTACATCCACAGGCAGGGCAGGTCGCCGCGAGGGACGGCCTCGCCCGGCTGGTCGCGCCGCCCGCGGCGGAGGAGCGGCGCGGCCACGGGCGGCCCGTCGGCGAGCACGTGCGCGCGCGCGGGCGCGCCCGGGTGCGTCGCCTCGAGCGCGGCGACCTCGCGGCGCAGCGCGCCCAGGCGCTCCTTGTCGGGCGTGGGCAGGAGGCCCTCGGCCTCGGCGGGCGAGAGCCCGAGCGGGGCGCCCGGGGCCTCGAGGACCTCCGGGACGGCGAGCGCGCGGGCTGCGAGCCGGACGAGCCCCGCGGCGTCGGCCGGGAGCGCGCCCGCGGCGCGGGCCTGCTCGAGCGTCGCCGCGAGCCCGGGGGCGACCTCGGGGCGGGCGGCCAGCCGCGCGCCGC
>JANJTH010000679.1 GCA_024711205.1 Planctomycetota bacterium
GTGCCGGGCCGGGGGCGCCTTCGTCGTCGCGGGCGCGGGGCCGGCCGAGGGCGACCCGGGCGCGGGCGCCACGCCCGGCGCGCGCGACGCCGACGGCGACGAGGCCGTCGCGGGCGGGGCGCCGAACACGGTCCGCGGCGAGGTCGAGCTCGGCGTCGACCACCTGAGCGACGACGGCGCGGACGTCTCGCGGACGACGCCGTTCGGGCGGATCGCGCTCGAGGTCGACCGCCTGGGCGGGAGCGACCGCACGCGCCTGCTCCTCTACGGGTCGGTCCGCCAGCCGATCGACGGCGAGCCGACCTGGACGCGGCGCGGCGAGGACCACCTGATCGTCGACCTCTCGACGCTCGCGCTCGAGGTCGACGCGCTGCCCGAGGACCAGGTCCACGGCTTCACGGACCGGCTCGAGCTCGGGCTCGGGCGGCTCCTCGTGCCGGACGTGCTCACGGCGGGCGTCGTCGACGGCGCGCGGGCGGGGGTCCGGTTCGGGTCGTTCACCCTGTTCGCCTTCGGCGGCGCGGCGGGCGCGCCCGACCCGAGCACGCTCGACTACGAGTCGTGGACCTACGGCGGCGGCGTGCGGTTCGCTCGGTCCTTCGCGCACGCCGGCGCGCTGCGCGTCTCGCTCGCGGGCGGGCAGGAGCGCTTCCGCGGCGAGGGCGAGCGCGACTACCTCGAGGGCAACCTCGACGCGCGCTGGGGCGCCCTCGGGCTGCGGGGCCAGCTCGTGGTGGACTTCTTCGACACGATCCGGGACAAGCGCGACATCCGCGTCACGACGGGGATCCTGCGCGGCAGCTACCAGGCGAGCGCCGACGTGCGCGTCGAGGCCGGCTACGCCGAGCACGCGCCGCTCTACCAGTTCGAGCTCGTGAACCGCGAGCTCGACCCGCTCGTCCGCCCGGTCCTCGACCGCGCCGCGCGCCGCTCGGTCGAGGCCTCGCTGTGGGCCCGGCTCGGCCGCGGCGTCGACGTGCTCCTCCGCGGCGTCCACGCGCTCGGGTCGCGCTCCATGGACGCGGGCGGCGTCACGCTCGGCAAGGACGACCTGTTCGCGAGCGATCGGCTCGCGCTCGAGGTGTGGGTCGCGCACCGGCGGCGGGGCGGGGGCCAGGCCCGGCACCAGACCGAGCCCTTCGTGAGCCTGGCCTACACGTGGTTCGGCGAGGTCGTCGCCTGGCAGTTCACGGTCTTCTACCGCGCGAGCTTCCCGGAGGACCAGGGCGAGCGGCGGCTCGGCGGGCGCGTCTCGCTCGACGCGGAGCTGGGCCACGACGTCGCGCTGCGCGCCTGGGGCGAGGTCGCCGCGCGCCGCGACGAGCTCGACCGCGGGCAGGTCTACGGCGGCGGCCTGGCCCTGCGCTACCGGTTCTGAGGGCCGCCCGCCCGGAGGTCGGGCGGGAGCAGGCCCTCGAGCGCCTCGTGGAGGCGGAGCGCGCGCGGCGCCCCGGCGAGCGTGGGGTCCCGGGCCTGGAGCGCCTCGAGCGCGGTCCACGTGCGCCGCCGGCCCGCCACGAGCTCCCCGCCCAGCGCCTCGAGCAGGCCGAGCGCCACCTCGAGCCGGGCCCGGGTCGTGCCCGAGACGCGGTCCGTGCGCGCGTCCGCCAGGTCGTCGACGACCCGGCGGGCGGCCGTGCGGGCGGCCCGCGCGGCCGCCTCGCCGTCGACGCGCCGCGCGGCGAGGAGGGCCTCGGCGAGGTCCTCGACGGCGAGCTGCCGCCCGACGGGCGAGTGGCGGCGGGCCGCGAAGAGGAGGTGGTCGACGCCTCGCCAGTCCGGCGCGGGCCCCTCGAGCAGGGCGCGCCCCAGGTTCCTGTGCGTGTCGGCGTCCTCGGCGCCGCGCGCCGCGAGGTCGAGGCCCTCCGCGCGGGCCTGCGCGAGGCGCCCGGTCGCGATGTAGGCCCGGAGCAGGCCCGCGCGCAGGTGGCCCTGCCGGGCGCCGCCGGCCGCCTTCGCCCGCTCGAGGAAGGGGATCGCGAGCTCCCACTCGTCGAGGCGGTCGCTCAGGCGACCGAGGTAGTGGTTGGTCTCGAGGTCCTGCGGCTCGAGCGCGCCGAGCGGGCGCAGCCAGCCCTCGCGCTGGCGCCAGGCCGCGATCGAGTTCCCGGCGAGCCGGCGGTGCGCCGCGGCGAGGAGGAGCGGCCCGCGCGCCGTCCCGTGCGCCGCGACGAGCGCGCGGAGGCCCTCGAACGCGCGCGCGGCGGCGGGGCCGTCGCGCTGGCCGCCCTCGGCGCTCCCGGTCGCCTTCGTCAGCGCGCCGAGCAGGGCCTCCGCCTCGGCGTGGGCCGCGGGGGCGAGGCACGCGTCCAGGGGCGGGAGCGGCTCGTCCCACACGAGCGGCGGCGGGTCGAGCGGCTCGTGGGCCGCCAGCAGCCGGCCACGCAGCGTGGCGGCGCCCCCGGGCGGCCCGCTCACGACCAGCTCGTAGACCCCCGGGGCGAGCGCGAGCTCGCCCCCGGAGCTCAGGACGAGCGCCTTGTCCGTGCCCCCGCCCCCCGTCGCGCGGACGGGCGCGGCCTCCCACCCGCGGGGGCTGCACGCGAGCTCCCAGTCACCCGGGGTCGCGTCCTCGAGGGTGAGGTGCCACACCGGCCGCCCCTCGGCCAGGAGGCGCAGCTCGAGCGCGGAGGTGGCCGGCCCCGCGCCGGGGGCGCTCGCCGGCGCGAGCGCGATGGCCTCGGCGAAGCTGCGCTCGTGCAGGGCCTCGGGGGCGGCGGGGGCGGCGGCGGCGGGCGCCGGCGCGGGCGGCGCCGCGTCGGTCCTG
>JANJTH010000704.1 GCA_024711205.1 Planctomycetota bacterium
GCGCGCGAGCGGCCGCCCGGCGCCGGGGGCGGCCGCCCGGCGCCGCTCGAGGACGAGCGCGAGGCCTGGCTCGCCGCCCTCGACGGGCTCGCGGTCGGCCCCGACCCGCGCGACGGATGGCTCGAGCCGGGCGGCCGCGCGCTCCTCCCGCGGCTCCGCTGCCGGCTCGAGGTCCCGCGCGGCTGGACGGCCGACCCTGCCCGCGGCCGGCTGGCGCTCGTCTCGCCGGGCGGCGACGTCGTCGTGCTCGTCGCCGAGCACCACGACCGCGCGGCCGAGCGCGACGGCGCAGGCGAGCCGGGCGACACGGGCGACGCCGCGCCCGACGACCCCGACGCGGCGCTCGAGGCCGACGCCCTCGCGGTCGACCGCGCCGCCGGGGCGCACGCGCGCCGGCGCACGCTCGAGGTGCTCGGGCGCGAGCGCCTGCGCGTGCGCCGGCGCCCGGCCGAGCGCGTCCTCGCGCTCGCGCGCGGCGAGGGCCTCCAGATCGCGGTGGTCTCGACGTTCGTGCGCCTGGCCGGCCGCACGGTCGGCGTCCACGCCGCCTGCCGCGAGGGCCTGCTCGGGGCGCGCGAGGCCGAGCTCGAGGCGATCGGCGCGACGCTCGACCTGCTCGACGACGAGGACGCGCTCGCGCGCGCCCCGGCCCGCCTCCGCGTCGTCACGGCCGAGCACGACGGGACGTTCGAGGACGTCGTCCGGCCCTGGCCCCTCCCGTCCGAGGTCCCCCTCGACCTCGAGGGCCTCGCGCGCCTCAACGGGCTCCAGCGCACGAGCGAGCGCGTCGCGCGCGGCGCCCCGCTGCGCGTCGTCGTCCGGTAGCCGCCCGCGCTACGAGGCCGGCGGCGCCGCCGCCGGTTCCTGCTGCCCCAGCGCCGCGAGGTAGCGCGCGCGGACCTGCGCGAGCTGCTCGTCGAGCCGCTCGGGGTCCCAGCCGCTCGTGTCGACGGGCGGGAGGACCTCGACGCGCAGCGTGCCGCGGCCGACCCGGCCGCGCCCGAGCAGGTCCGCCGCGCCGTGGATCACCCAGGGCACGATCGGGGCCTTCGTCCTGGCCGCGAGCAGGAACGGCCCCTTCTTGAACGGGCCGAGCACGCCCGTCTTGCTGCGCGTGCCCTCGGGGGCGATCACGGTCCGGTAGACGCCCGTCGCGAGCCGGGCCTCGACGCGGTCGAGGACGCCCTGCCACTGCCCGCGGTCCTGGCGGCGGATCATGGGGTGCCCCGAGAGCAGCCAGATCCAGCCGATGAACGGGACGCGCGCCAGCTCGCGCTTGCCGAACACGAGCGTGTCCCAGGGCGTGATCACGGCGTTCGCGAAGAAGTCGAGGTCGTTCGTGTGGTTGAACGTGAACACGGCGGGCCGCGCCCGCAGGTGCTCGCGGCCCGTGACCTCGAGCCGGATCCCCGCCGCCCACAGGCAGCCCCGGCTCCAGGCCCAGGCGTAGGCGGCGGCGACCCGCAGCCGCCAGCGCGGGAGCGGGAACAGGACCATGAGCGGGAACGCCGGCACGAAGCAGGCGATCATCCAGACCACGGCGAACAGGACGAGCAGGGCCTTGCGCACGGCCGGCATGCTACGCGCCAGCTCGCCTTCGGGGGGCCAGGCTCTTCCCGTCCCCGCGGTCTGCCAGGGCCCTCGCGCCTCTTCCCGTCCCCGCGGTCGTGCCGAGCCCCCGCCGCTCTTCCCGTTCCCGTTCCCGTTCCCGTTCCCGTTCCCGCGGTCGTGCAGGCCCCTCGCCTTCTTCCCCCCCGCGGGTCGCGCAACGCCCCCCTGTCTCTTCCTCTCTTCCCTTGCCCTTGCCCTTGCCCTTGCCCTTGCCCTCCCTCTTCTCCCCCTCCCCCTCTCCCTCTTCCTCTCCTCCCGCGTCAGGTCGAGGCGCGGAAGATCGCGATCTCGACCACGGCGTCCCAGCCCTCCGGCGCGCGCTGGTTCGCCTCCATGAAGTCGAGCTTCACGATCTGGCGCACGCGCGCGCCGGGCCACTCCTCCTCGAGCGTGAGCAGGAACTTGACGAGCTGCTCGATCCGGCAGCGCTCGACCTGGAGGCGCGTCGCCCACTCGGTCCCGCCCGGCACGTTGCGCGAGCCGAGCGACGCGTTCGTGGGCACCTTGACCCCGTGCTCGCGGGCGCGCTGGACCCACAGCGCCTCGAAGTCGGCGGCGGTGCCGCTGACCGTGCTCCGCCCCTCGCGCTCGCGCGCGAGCCAGCTCCGCAGGTCCTCGTCGACGGCGAGCTTCGTCATGCGGTCGAGCTTGATCAGCTCGGCCTTGATCCGGTTCGACTCGGCGTCGACCTTGCGCTTGTTCAGGAAGGCGAACACGCCCACGGCCACGACCAGGAAGGCCATGACGTAGATGTAGAAGGTGAGGACGTCGAAGCCCTCGTCGTCGCGCCGTCCGGCCAAGCGCCCCTCCTAGCCCCGCCCCGGCCCGGGCGGCCCGGGCGGGCGCAGCTCGAGCATGAGCGTGAACATCCAGCGGTTCGTCTTCTGGTCGAACTGGCTGCTCTGGACCTTCGCCGTGACGACCTCGTTGTCCTCGAACCGGCGGGCCAGCTCGGACGCGGCGCCCTGGTCGACCGCCACGCAGTCGAACGTGCTCTTGCCGGCGTCGCGCGGGTCGACGCGCGCCTTCATGACCTCGATCCCCCAGGCGGCCGGGACCGCGCTCTTGCCGAGCGAGAACTGGCGCAGGACCTCGAGCGCCGAGAACCGGGGCGCGTTCGCGTCGCCGCCGCCGCCGCCCCCGTACTTGACCCGGAGCGCGCGGGCCTCGGCGTCGAGCGACTCGAAGTACTTCGGGTCGTCGGCCGTGCCCTGGCGGAGCGGGCGGTGCGGCACGTTCGGGTCGTCGAGGTTGGGCAGGAGCACCGTGTAGAGGTTCTTCTCGAGCTCGCGCGCGGCGCGCAGGCGCTCCTTCTTGAGCCGGAGGTCCTGCTTGAGCGAGAAGGCGTAGAGGAACACGAGCGCGCACAGGAGCGTGAGCGTGCAGGCCAGCCCGCGCTTGAGCTGCTCGAACGTCCCCTGGTAGGAGAGCTCCTCCTGCCGGAAGTCCATGCCGACGTGGTCGACGCCGAGGGCCTTGAGCGCGAGCCCGACCGCGGTCGGCCCCTCGAGCGAGACGCTGCGCCCGCCCTTCTCCTTCTTGTCGGGGGCCTGCCCGAGCTTCGTCGCCAGGTCGAGGCGCACGGTCTCGAGCTCGAAGTGCTCGGCGAACATGGGCTCGATCCCGTCGAGCGCGCACGAGGCGCCCGACAGGTAGATCAGCTCGACGTCGCCCGGCAGGTTCACGGAGGCGACCGTGCGGTCGATCTCCATGAACACGCGGTGGAGGATCCCCTCGCGCTCGGTCTCGCTGATCCCCGAGTCCTCGAGGCTGAACGCCTCGTCCTCGCCCTCGTCGAGGATCACGACCGGCAGGCGCGCGCTCTCGTCGGCCGCCGTGTCGTAGACGCCCGAGTCGTCGCCCGGGCGCTTGCGCGGGCCGCCGCCCTGCTGGAGCCGCATGGAGTTGACCTGCATGCGGATCGCGCGCGCGAGCCGCAGCTTGCCCTGGTCGACGATCCCGACCCGCAGCGTGTCGGCCTCGATGTCGACGAGGAGCACGGCGCCCTTGCCCTCGAACGCGCCGAGCGCGGCGTAGGCGTTGAACGCCGCGGCCACGTCGAGGTCGATCGCGACCGGGTCGACGCCGGCCTCCGCGAGGAGCGCGAGGCGCCGCTCGATCGTGGCCTTGCGGCAGCCGGCCACCATGAGCTTCGACTTGCCGTCGTGCTCGGCGAACTTCGCGTAGTCGATGATCAGGTCGTCGATCGACTGCGAGGTGAAGTAGTTCTCGGCCTGGTACTTGATCGTCTTGCGGATCTTCTCGTCCTCGACGAACGGGACCGTGATCTCGCGGATCGTGCAGTCCTGCGCGCGGATCGAGCAGACGACCGGGCCCTTGGCCTTGCCGAGCGCGGCCGTGAGCACGCTCACGACGTCGTCGTCGGACTCGCCCTTCTGGGGCGCGATCCGGTGGACCTCGAAGCCCACGAGCTTGAACGCCCCCGGCCGGCCGTCCACGGTCGCGACCTTGACCGCGTGCCCGGCGATCTCGACGCCGACGCCGATCACGACGCCCTCCCGACCCGGCGCCCGCTCACGGCTGCCCCGGCTTGCGCTTGAGGCGGATCGTCTCGCGCCGCCCGGCCGCCTCGAGCGTGACGACCGCCTCGCGCTGGTCGCCCTCGCCGAGGATCGCGACCTCGAGCACCGTGAACCCGTCGAACGACTCGCCCACGTAGAGGGTCTTCTGCTGCCCGTCGCGGCCCTGCACGGCGAAGGACGAGAGGTCCGTGCTCGCCTCGTTCACGGAGACCATGAGCAGGCTGTAGAGCCCCGAGAGGTCCTGGGGCTGGACGATCGTCGGCGGGGGCGCGACGGGCTGGACGGCGACGGGCGGGGGCGCCGGGCGGTCGAGCTGGGCCCAGGTGACCTGGTGCTCGGAGATCGAGCTGCGCGGGCCGGCGTCGCTCGGGATGTCGTAGCGGATCGGGTCGAAGCTGGCGGGGAGCACCTCGTGCGGCGGGACGGGCCCGCCCGCGACGGTCCGCCAGCCGAGCCAGCCGAGCGCGCCCACGAGCGCGAGGTTCACGACGGCGAGGAGGGCCCGGTAGCGGTCGGTCACGGGCCCGCGTCCTCGGACACCCACAGCGGGGTGACCTCGTCCTGGGCCGCGCGGTGGAGCACGAGCCGGAACCGCCCGGTCGCGGGCTCCTCCTCGCCCTCGGCGCCGCCGCCCGGGGCGCCGCCGCCCATGGCGTCACCGCCGCCCGTGCGGCGCGTCGTGACGCGCACGGCATACCAGCGGCTCTCGACCCCGAGCGCCTGCTGGAGCCCGAACTGCTGCTGCTGACCGGCCGCGCCGCCGCCCCCCGGCGCGGGCGCGCCGCCGCCCCCCGGCGCGGGCGCGCCCCCCGTGCCGTCGCCGTTCTCGGCGGTCCCGCCGTCGGAGGACTGGGCCTGGAAGAGCTGCCGCAGGCGCTCGTGGATCTCCTGCGAGGCGAGGTCGTCGACCTTCTCGAAGGCCGCGCCGCCCCAGGAGCGCGACGCGCCGAGCTCACCCGTGGGCGCCGGCTGCGAGCCCTCGGGCCCGCCCTTCGTCTGACGGTCGGGGTCGATCCGCCGGCGCCGGACCGCGTCGACCACGTCGTCGGCGACCTCCCACAGCGACTGCTGCCCGGCGTTCTTCTCGGGCAGGAGCGCGAACAGGACCTCGGGGAGCGCGGTGTTCAGGTTCACGTGCTCGACCGGCCACAGGGTCACGTAGGCGGCGATCCCCTGGGTCGGCGGCTCGGCCTCGGGGTCGCCCCACAGGACCTTGCGGTCCACGCCGGCGCCGCCGCCGGCGCTGCCCCCTCCGCCGCCCGCCCCGGGGTCGGCCCCGCCGCCGCCCTCGGCCCCCGCCAGGAGCTGGACCAGGCTCACGAGCCGCCGCGTGGCCGGGCCCTGGCTCGGGGCCGGGGCGGGCGCGCCGCCGCCGCCCTCCGGGAGCTGCACGCCCTCGACGGACCGCACGCGCTCGGCGATCGCCTTGGCGAGCTCGGCCGGGTCGGCGTCGGTGGGCTTGAGCTTCTCGAGCAGCCGGCGGAGCGCGACCTCGGCGTAGGCGGCGCGCTGCGCGTCGGCGAGCCAGGGGAGCGGCAGGCGGCGCTCGAGGTCCTCGATCAGGAGCTCGACCTGGACCTCGCCGACCTGGAACGTCCGCTGCTGCTCGGCGCTCGGGTCCGACCACACGTCGGCCAGCGTGTCGAGCGCGCCGCCGGGGTTGCCGTTCTTGCGGTCGTCGCGGAACAGCGCGGCCACGAGCGGGATCGCGCCGCGCGCGCCCGCGAGCTCGAAGGCCGCGTCGTCCTCGGCGTTGCGGACGATCCGCTCCTCGACCTTGACGGTGAAGGCGAGCTGGACCACGAGCACGACGAGGATCGCGAGCACGAGCAGCGTGAGGATCAGCGCCGCGCCGCGCCGGCCGCCCCGCGCGCCCGCGATCGAGGCGCGCGCCCGCCCGGCCCGCGTCCGTCCGCCCCGGTTGGTCACACCCGGCCCCACATGCCCCACGGACGAGCCTGCCACGGCGGGGGTTCAGCCGGGCCCGCGGTCGCGGGACGGCTCGAGGTGCTGGGCCAGGCGGCGGTCGATCGCCCGCGCCAGGTCGGACAGGTCGGCCAGGGCCCGGGTCGCGTCGCTCATGAACTTGAGGAACAGGAACAGGAACAGGCCCACGAGCGCCGCGGCCAGGAACCCGAAGACCTTCCAGGCCAGCTCGAGCTCCGCGAGCAGGACGACCACGCCGGAGAGCGAGAGCGCGAGCCCGAGCACGACGTAGGCGAACACGAGCAGGTAGTCCGCCACGTCCTTGAGCCGCTGCCCGGCGAGGGCCGCGAGCCCGAGGTCCAGGTCGCCCAGGTCGTCGCGCCCGCCCGGCGCCCCGGGCCCCGCGGGAGGGCGGTCGCCCGCCTGCCCGAGGCGCTCGAGGAACCGCTCCTTCTCGCGCGTGCGCTCGAGCTCGACCTGCGCCGCCTGGAGCCGGGCCTCGTCCGCCGTGCGCAAGAGGTTCACCGCCTCGCACTTCGGGCAGACGACCTCCTGGCCGCGCATGGCGTCGGGGGCCTCGATCACGAAGTCGCAGGCGACGCAGCGGTTCTTGATCGACACCCCGAGCCTCGCTGCCGGCCGGAGGCCGCCAAGCTGGCTCGGTTCTACCACGGGGCGACCCGACCGGCGCCCGGCCGAGCCACCTGCGCGGCGCCCCGGGCGCCCGGCTCGCGCGTCCCCGTCGGCCCTGGCGGCGGAGGGCGCCCATGGGGTCGCCCACGGGCGCAGGTCAGCGCGGGCGAACGCGCCGGAGGACCTGCCCCGCGAGGCTCCCGGTGGGGCTGTCGGCGCCCAGGCGGGCCTGAAGGGCCTCGAGGGCCGGGGCGGCCGCGGCCCCGGCAGCCCCCAGGCCCGAGAGGCCCGTGAGCGCGCCGCGGACGACCTTCTCGTCGGGGTCGTCGAGGAGGCGCACGAGGGCCTCGAGCGCCGGGGCCGCGGCCGGCCCGAGGAGCGCGAGCCCGCCGGCCGCCTCGGCCCGCACGGCGGGCGCGGCGTGGCCGAGCGCGCGCACGAGCTCCGGGAGCCCGTCCTCGCCGCACGCCTCGAGGACGTCCACGAGCTCGGCGGCGGCCGCGGGCTCGGGCCGGGCCAGGAGCGCGCCGACCTTCGCCGCGAGCCGGGGGCGGAGCTCGTCGTGCTCCGTCGCGAGGTCGCTCAGGAGCTCGAGCGCGCCCTCGCGCGTCGCCGGGGCCTCGACCCGGGCGACGACCTGCTCGATCAGGCCGGGCGTCGCGGGCGCGAGCGCGGTGAGCGCGCCGGCGGCGACCCGCCGGACGTCGCGCACCTCCGCGCCGAGCGCCTCGAGCAGGGCCGGGGCGTCGGCCGTCGTCGCGAGGCGGCGGACGATCGGGCGCAGGGCCCGGGTCGCGCGCGGCGACGCGCAGGCCTCGACGAGCTCGCGCAGCCGGCCCGTCAGCGCGGCGCGCCCGCCGTCGCGCTGCGAGAGCGCGCCGAGGACCTGCGCCGCGCCGTCGGCGGCCTTCGCGTCCTCGGCGCGGAGCGCGGCGAAGACCGCCGGGAGGAGCGCCGCCGGCCGGGCCTCCACGGCCGCCGCGAAGCGCTCGAGCGCGCCGCCCGCGCCGGCCTGGCACGCGGCCGCGAACGCCGCGGGCGCCTGCGCGTCGCCGAGCGCGAGGAGCGCGTCGAGCGCCGCCGCCTGGACCTCGGCGCTCGCGTCGCCGAGGCGCTCGCGGAGCTTCTCGACGAGGCCCGGCTCCTGCGCCTGCGCGGGCCCGAGGAGCCGCGTCAGGGCGCGCAGCCCGACCTCGCGCCGGCGGTGGCCGCGGTCCGCGGCGAGGCGGCCTTCGCCCTCGAGCGACGCGTCGAGCGCGCCGAGGACCGACGGCGCGGCGGCCCAGCCCTTGGCGGCGAGGGCGTCGAGCACGGCGGCCTCGTCGAGCCGGCGCTCGAGCAGCACGAGCGCGATCGCGCCCGCCTCCGCGGGGGGCGCGCCCGCCAGGCGGCCGCGGAGCAGGTCCGCGGCCACGGCGGCGAGCTCCTGGTCGCGGCCCTCGACCAGGGCGAGGAGCGCCGGGACGCTCGCGCCGCCGCAGGCGCCGAGCGCGCGCGTCGCCGCCTGGCGGACGGGCGACGGCTGGTCCTCCGCCGCCGCGAGCGCCTCGAGCGTGCTCGCGTGCGGGGCCGCGGCCGGCCCGAGCTCGGCCATGCCCTCCGCGCACGCCTCGCGCACGGCCGGATCGTCGTGCTCGAGCCCGTCGCCGAGCGTCGGCAGGACGCGCGCCGCCGGCTCCCCGAGCGCGAACAGCGCCGCGGCCGCGCGCCCGCGCACCCGACCGTCGGGGTCGTCGAGCGCCTTCACGAGCGCGGGGCGGACCGCCGCCCCCTTGGCCTGGAGCCGCCCGAGCGCCCACGCGCTCCAGGCCCGGACCGGCGCCGGCCGCCGCACGTCGGGCAGCGCCGCGAGGCACGCCGGAATGCTCGGCAGGCCGACCGCGACGAGCGCCTCCGCGGCCCAGCCCGGGACCCGGGGCTCCTTCGCGTCCTCGTGGCCGAGGAGCCCGACGAGCAGCGGGACCCCCTCGCGCCCGGCCGCGCCGAGCGCGCGCACCGCGTCGCGGCGCAGGGTCGGGTCGGCGTCCTCGCGCGCGAGCCGCGCGAGCCGCGCGTGCCCGGCGGCCCCTGCGCGCCCGAGCCCCCACAGCGCGGCCCTGCGCACGTTCACGTCCGGGGCCGCGAGCTGCCGCTCGAGCGCCTCGCGCGCGCCCGGCCCGAGCGCGCCCAGCGCCTGCGTCGCGTTGAGCGCGACGAAGTAGGCGTCGCCGCCCGCGCCCTCGAGCGCCGCGAGCACCGCCGGGAGCGCCGCGGGGCCCATGGCGGCGAGCGCGTCCACGATCCCGTCGTTGAGCGGCCCGCCCACGCGGCCGGGCGGGGTCGCCGCGAGCACCTCCGCGGCGGCCGGCGCGGCCTTCGGGCCGAGGGCCCACAGCGCCTTCAGCGCCGCGAGCCGCCCGGCCTCGTCCGTGGCCGCGGCGAGCGCCGCGCGCGCCCGGGCCAGCGCCGCGTCCTCCTGCCCCGCGGCCGGCGCCCCGACGCCCGCCACCGCCGCCCCGACGGCCACCGTCCAGGTCGCCCACCCCCGCGCGCCGCACCTCTGCATGCCGCCTCCCCGCTTCCCCGCGGACCTCGGTCGGACCGCGCGAGCCCAGCGGGGCATTCAAGCGGGTCGGCCGGCGCCGCGCGAGGGGACTGCGCGTCGACGAGCCCACGCGGGCCGCGCGCTCGCGTCACCCGGGAGGCCCGGCCGCTCGGCCGGGGTCGGGGCCGCCCGCGCGGTGGCCCTCGAGCGCGAGCTCGCAGGCCACCCCGGGCGCCGGGGCCGTCGCGACGACGACGCGCTCGCCCGCGCTCCCGCCCGGGAGGGCGCCGGCGAACGCGCCGCGCTGGGGCGGCGCGCCGGGGAGCGCGTCGAGGCCGGCGAGGCACGCGAGGCGCGCCACGAGCGCCGGGAGCGTCCGGAGCGGGATCGCCATGCGCTCGCGGAGGGCGCCCCCCTCCTCGAAGAGCACGCGCGCGGCGCCCTGCTCGCGGCGGACCACGACGCGGGCCGCGCCGCGGGCGCGGGCGTCCTCGAGGAGGCAGCGGGCCAGGCGCACGAGCGGGCTCGACCCGGGCCCCTCGGCCTCCGGCTCGAGCGCCCCCGACCAGGCGGGGCGCTCGCGGCGGCCGAGGCCCCAGGCGAGCAGGTGCTCGCGGACGCGGTCCTCGACGGCGGCGGCCGACGCGTGCCCGGCCAGGACGAGGTCCGCGCAGAGCGCGGCGGCCTTCTCCGCGGCCCGCTCGTCGTCGGTCGCCTCGTCCGAGAGGGCGAGGTCGAGGTGCGGCTCGAGCGCCGACCAGCGCGGCGGCAGGAGCGTGAGCGCCGCCCCGGCGACCTGCTCCGTGACGTCGCGGCCGGCGCGGCACAGCGCGAGGGCCCACGCCTCGAGGCCCCGGACCGCGCGGGACCGTCCGAGCCGGAGCGGGCCGAGCGACCACGCCCGGGGGGGACGGGGCCCCTCCGTGACGTCGCCGACCACGCACCGCGCCGCAGGGGCCCCCAGGGCCGCCGCCACGCCCACGCGCGCCCGCGTGAGCCGGCCGCTCGCGAGCCCCTCTCGAAGGCGCCGGGCCTCGACCTGCAGCTCGTCGTCGGGTCGGGTCACAGCGGTCGATCGAGCATGCGGCGGGCCAGGCCGAACCGGCGCCGCCACCGGGCCGTGCGCGAGCGCCGCGGTGACGCGCGGCGGCACCGCCTGGTCACGGCGCGTCAGGACCGCGCACCCCGGCTCGGCGCGAGCCGCGACGCGGGGCGCGGGTGGCGACCCTCGCGCCCTTGCATGGCGACCTTCGCGCTCGGGCGGGAGCCCCCCGCTCCCGGTCGACGAGCCGCCGGGCGCGCCGTCGGGGGGCCGAGGAGGCGCGAGCGAATGCAGCCGGGTCCGGTGCGCTCGCGCGCCCTCTCCGGATCCGCGCGGGCGTCAGCCGGCGTCGCCGCCCGGACCGGACCCCGCGTCGGCGGCGCGCTCGACCGTGAGCGCGACCTCCTGGCCGTGGGAGAGCTCGAGGGTGTGCCCGTCGGGGTCGCGCAGGAAGGCCCAGTAGCCGACGGGCGGGCCCATGTCGTGGGGCCCCTCGACGAGGGCCCCTTCGGCGCGGGCCGCGGCGCACAGGCCGTCGACCTCGGCGCGGCTCGCGCAGCCGACGCCGAGGTGCGCTGGGGGGACGAGCGGGGCCGGGGCGGCCGCCTGCTCGATCAGGACCACCACGAACGGCCGCGTCCCGTCCGTGAGCCAGGCCACCCCGCGCCCGGTCCCCGCGTCGCGGCGCTCGTGGACGACCCGCATGGCCGCGTAGCGCGCGTAGAAGGCGGCGCTGCGGGCCAGGTCGCGCGTGGGCAGGGCGACGTGGGTCAGGCCGCGGTCGGTCGGGTCGCGGTCGGTCGGGCCCCGGTCGGTCGGGCCGCGGTCGGTC
Source organism: Planctomycetota bacterium (assembly GCA_024711205.1). Lineage (GTDB taxonomy): Bacteria > Planctomycetota > J058 > J058 > J058 > JANJTH01. The sequence goes on from JANJTH010000704.1 coordinate 11,112, forward strand.
GGGTCGTGGGTCGCCAAAGTGGCCTCCAGATGCGTGGGCACCGGGGGCGCTCGACCGGGCGAGGCCCGCGCCCCCCTCGCGCGGGCCCACGCGCCTCGAGGCTCCGCTCGAGCGCGCGCACGGCGAGGGAGGAGCATACGGCGTCGCACGAGGCGGCACCTGGCCGGCGGCATGCTACGCGGGTGGGCACGACCCAGGGGTGTGCGGCCGGGCTGCAGGTCGCGGGGCGCGCGGGCGCGGCCGCCCCCCGGCCGCCGGAGGGCCCCCCCCCGCGCCCCGCCCCGGCCCCCCCCCCCGGCGCCCGCCCCCCCGCCGCGCCCTCCCGGGCTCCAGGCCAGGCCCCCGACGGGAGGCCGCCGACGCCGGAGGTCGGGTCCACCTGCGTGGTTTGGCGGCCCCGCGCGCCGTCGTGTACGCTCCCTCCATGACGCCTCCCTCCACCTCCCCTCCTGACGTGGTCGGCCGCGACGACCCGCGCGCACGAGGGACCGGCCGCCGTCGGCCGCCGATCGGGTGGGTCGTGCTCGATCCGGCCCAGGCCGGCCTCGAGGGCGAGGTGGACTGGTCGAGCTGGTACCTCACCGACGAGGACGACATGGGCGAGGGCACGGAGCAGTTCCTGATCGCCCAGGCCGTCTACTCGACCCTGCTCGTGCTCGCGCGTGAGCGCGGCTGGAGCGCGTTCGTCGGGCGTGACCAGTTCTTCGCCTGGGTGGAGCGCGAGCCGCTCGTGCGCGTCTCGCCCGACGCCTACGTGCTCGGGGGCGAGGCGCCCTCGCCCTTGCCCGCCATGTGGGAGACGTGGCGGCCCGGGCACCCGCCGCCGCGGGTCGCCGTCGAGGTCGTCTCGGAGGACACCTGGCGCAAGGACTACGAGGACAACCCGCCCAAGTACGCGCAGCTCGGCGTCGAGGAGCTCGTGATCTTCGACCCCTGGGCGGTCTCCGAGCGGCGCCCGGCGGATCGGGTCCCGCTCCAGGTCTTCCGCCGGACCTCCGAGGGCGCGCTCGTCCGCGTGCACACCGGCGCTGGCCCCGCGCGCTCCGGGGGCCTCTCGGAGCCGTCCGGCGCGCTCTGGTGGACCGTGACGCGCGAGCCGGCGCCGCGCCTCCGGCTCGCCCGGGACGCCGGGGGCGACGAGCTCGTCCCGACCGAGGCCGAGGCCCTGGACGAGAAGGACCGCGCCCTGGACGAGAAGGACCGCGCCCTGCGCGAGGCCCTGGCCGAGCTCGCGCGCCTCCGCGGCGGACGGCAGGACCCCGGGTAGGCGACACGGGGAGCGGCCGCCGGGCCGCGTCGCCCGCGCAGGAGGCCGCGCCGCGGGCCAGCACGCGCGTGGGCCGGGCGACGTGGCTCGGGCCGCGGTCGGTCAGGCCGTGGACGATCGAGTCGTGGGAGGCCACGGAGGCCCTGCAGTCGAGCGGGGCGCGGGGCCGGGCGAGGTCCGCGCCGCCCTCGCGCGGCCCCGGGCTACTCGAGGTTCCGCTTGAGCACGCGCACGGCGAAGGCGAAGCACACGACGTCGAACGCGAGCAGCGCGGCGGCCGAGGTCCAGGGCGTCGCGGGCGTGCCGAGGAACGCGGCGCGGATCGGCTCGATCGCGTGCGTCATGGGGTTCCAGGCCGCGACCGCCTGCATCCAGCCCGGCATGGCCTCGCGGGCCACGAAGGTCGGGCTGAGCACGAGCAAGGGCGAGAGCAGGAAGCCCGTGATCGCGAAGAAGATCGAGTGGTGCGGCAGCTTGAACGCCAGCGCGAGGCTGAGCACGCTGATCCCCGCGCACAGGAGCGTCCCGAACGCGAGCACCGCGAGCGCGGCCTCGAGCGGGGCGGCGGCGCGCACGCCGAGCGCGAGCGCGACGACCGTCACGATCCCGACCTGCAGGAGCGAGTACAGGATCACGTAGACGAAGCGCGAGGCGACGATCGAGAGCCGCGAGGCCGGCGAGGCCAGGATCTTGTCGAGGAACCCCGTCTCGCGGTCGAAGATCACCGGGATCCCGCCCAGGATCGAGTTCACGAGGATCGTGAACACGGCGATCCCCGAGTAGAGGAACGTCAGGTAGTCGTCCGTGCGGAAGCGCGCGATCAGCTCGGCCCGCACCCCCTCGGCGTCGCGCACGACGTGGTGGAGGAGCGGGCCCACGAGCGTGAGCAGGACGAGCGGCTGGATGATCCCCAGCGTCAGGCTCATGCGGTCGCGCCGCAGGTGCACGAGCCAGCGGCGCGTGAGCGCCCAGGTGTCGGCGAGGAGCTGGCTCATGCGGTGTCCTGGCTCATGCTTCGTCCCGGAGCGCGTGGCCCGTGATCTCGAGGAACACGTCGTCGAGCGAGGGCTGCCCGAACCCGATCGCGCGCGGGACGAGGCCGCGCGCGGCGAGCGCGGCCGCGACGCGGGGCGCGAGCGCGGCCGCGTCGTCGGTCGCGAGCAGGAGCTTGCGCCCGCGCAGCTCGCAGCGGCGCGCGCCCTCGAGCCCGGCCAGGGCCGCGCGCGCGCCGTCGTCGAGGTCGGCCTGCCCGAGCTCGACCTTGACCATGGCCCCGCCGAAGCCCGCGCGGAGCTCGGCCGCCGTGCCCTGGGCCTGGACCTTGCCGTGGTCGACGATCGCGATCCGGTCCGCGAGCTCGTCGGCCTCGTCCATGTCGTGGGTCGTGAGGAGGACCGCCGCGCCGTCGCGCCGCAGCTCGCGGACGAACCGCCACACCTCGAGCCGGGTCTGCAGGTCGAGCCCGACCGTCGGCTCGTCGAGGATCAGGAGCCGCGGCCGGTGGAGCAGCCCGCAGGCCAGGTCGAGCCGCTTCTTCATGCCGCCCGAGTAGCGCTTGATCGGCTCGCGCGCCCGGTCGGCCAGCGAGACGAGCGCGAGCGCGTGGGCGATCCGCCCGGCCCGCTCGGCCGCGGGCACGCGGTACAGCCGGGCCGAGAGCTCGAGGTGCTCGAGCCCCGTCATGTGCCGGTCGAGCGCGACCTCCTGCGGCACGTAGCCGAGCAGCGCCCGCACCCGGTCGGGCTCGCGGACCGCGTCGTGCCCGCACACCCGCACCGTCCCGGCCGTCGGGCGGACCAGCGTCGCCAGCACCTTGATCGTCGTCGTCTTGCCCGCGCCGTTCGGGCCGAGCAGCGCGAACACCTCGCCGGGCGCGATCGTGAAGGACACGCCGTCGACGGCCCGCACGCCGCCCGGGTAGTCCTTCACGAGGCCCTGCACCTCGAGCGCCGGCTGCCCGCCGGCGCCGCCCGGCGCTTGCGCCCCGCCCGGGTCCGCCGGGGCCGGTCCTCGCGACTCGCTCACGTGCGGCTCCCCGGGGGATCGGCCCCGACCGGCCGGGATCCTACGGCCGGGTCCGGCCCGACGGGCGCCCGGGGGCGTCCCCGGCCGCCGGCGGCTGGCCGCCCCGCTCCTGGCTCCCCGGGAGCCGGAGCGTCGACTGCGAGGGCCGCCGCGCCCGGTCGCTCGCGTCCTCGGGGGGCGCGCCCGCGCGCGGGGCGATCGGCAGGACGTCGGTCTCGTCGTCGAGGTCCTCGTCGTCGGCGAGGACCTCGGCCAGGACGACCGTGATGTTGTCGGGCCCGCCGCGCCGGTTCGCGAGCTCGATCAGCGCGCGCACGGCGAGCCGCCGGTCGCGCCCGCTCGCGGTCGCCTCGACCATCTCCTCGGGCGTCACGAGGTCCGAGAGCCCGTCCGAGCAGAGCAGGAACAGGTCGCCCGGCGCGACGTCGAGCAGCCGCACGTCGGGCTCGACGCTCGCCTTCGTGCCGAGCGCCCGCGTCACGAACTTGCGCTTGCGCGGGGGGCGGGGGTCGTTCGCCTCGCGCCGCGCGTCGGCCACGATCACGTGGTCCGCCGTGAGCTGCTCGATCGCGCCCCCGCGGATCCGGTGCACCCGGCTGTCGCCGACGTGGGCCACGACCACGAAGTCGCCCACGAACAGGGCGAGGGCCAGGGTCGTCCCCATGCGGTCGCGCCCCGCGGCCTCCTCGCCGCCCTTGACGTGGATCGCCTCGTTCGCCGCGTGGGTCCAGTCCTGCACCATGTCCTGGGCCATGGCGCGGACCTGCGAGAGCTTGCGGGGGCGCTCCTCGCGCAGCCGCGCGGCGAACCGCGAGGCGCGGTCCGACAGCACGTCGACCGCGAGCCGGCTCGCGACCTCGCCGTTGTCGTGGCCGCCCATGCCGTCGCACACGACGCCGAGGCCCTCGTCCTCGCAGATCACGAACGAGTCCTCGTTCGTCCGCCGGCGCCGCCCCACGTCGGACCGTCCCCAGAACCGGACGCGAATGACCGCCTCCCGCGCGCCGCCGGCGCCCGCGCATGGTACCCCCCCCCCCCGCGGGTCGGCCCAACGGCGCGGGCCGGGCCGCGCGCCGGCGCCCGCGCCCCCCCCCCCCCCGCGCGCACGCGGCGGCGC
>JANJTH010000792.1 GCA_024711205.1 Planctomycetota bacterium
GCGCCGCCGCGGCGCCGCTCCCCGCGTTCCCCGGGGGGGCCCGGGCGCAGGCCGTCGACGCGCTGGCGCCGCTCGCCCCCGAGCTCTCGCGGGCGCGGGCCGAGGCGGCCCGCCTCGCCGAGGACGAGGCCGCCGGGAGCGGCGCGGTGCGCGCCGCGGCGACGCGGCTCATGGAGCTCCGCGGCCGCCTGGGCGAGCTGGCCGGCGATCCGCCGCTGCGGAGCGCGCTCGAGGGGCAGGTCGACGGCGACCTGGCCGCGCTCCAGCGGGCCCTCGACCGGGCGGTGGCCGCCGAGGCGCCGCCGCCGCCCAGCGCGGAGGACGCGCGGCTCGGCCTGTTCAACCGCCTCCTCGAGCGCTTCCGCGCGCTCCCTCCGGCGCGCGAGACGCGCGACGTCGTGGCGGACCGGCTCGAGCGCGTCCTGCAGCTCAAGGAGACCTCGGCCTACCAGGACGGCCTCGTCCCCGCGGACGCGCGGCGCTGGGTCGACGAGCAGGCGGCGCGCCTGATCCGCCTGCGGCTCGCCTGGAACGACCTGGGCCCGAAGATGCAGTTCGTCCCCGGCGGGCCGTGGACGCCGCCCGGCGGGGTCGAGGTGACCCTCCCCGACCCGCTGTGGGCCTGCGAGACCGAGGTCACGTGCAACGAGTGGGCCGAGTTCGTCCGCGCGACCGGGCGGCGCCCGCCCCAGGGCTTCCCCGGGCCGACCGACGACCCCGTGACGATGATCACGCTCGCCGACGCGGAGAGCTACTGCCGCTGGCGCTCGAAGGACGCCCAGGGCAAGCCGCGCCAGGTCCGCTTCTTCGTCCCCACGGCCGAGGTCTGGGAGCGGGCCGCGCGCGGAGACGCGGGGACGGACTTCCCCTGGGGCCCGAGCTACGAGGACTGGCGGGACGGCCACGCGGCCGTCGGCACGCCGCTCCGGCGCGTGCGGAGCTTCGCCAAGGACAAGAACGACCTCGGCCTGTGGGACGTGGTCGGGAACGTGCGGGAGCTCACGACGACGCGGCGCGACGGGCTGATCGTCTGCAAGGGCGGCGCGATCGACGCCGAGCGCGGCGCCTCGGGCGCCGGGGCCGTCTACCTCGCCCGCGCGGGCGCGGAGGCGGCGACCGGGATCGGGCTGCGCGTGTTCGCCCGCCTGGCCGAGTAGCGGCCCGCCGGCGGAGGCCCGACCTTCGGCCCCCGGCCCCGCCGAGGGCCTCGACCGACCGAGCTCGCGCTGCGAGCGCGGTCGGCTTCGTCGCTCCTCGCGCGCGACGGCCGACGTCGCCGCGCTCGTCGCGCCTCGTCGAGGCTCCTCGACGGGCCGCTCGCGGGGGCGCCGCCCGCCCCGGGGCGCGGGCCCGCCGTCCCGTTGACGCCGCGCGCCCGGGCCCGACACTGGGGGCATGCCGGCGCGGCTGCTCGTCGTCGAGGACATCAAGGTCCAGGCCCTCCACCTCCGGCGTCTGCTCGAGAAGGAGGGCCACGAGGTGACGGTCTGCGCCGACGCCGAGGAGGCGACGGCGCTCCTCGCCGGGCGCGACTTCGACCTCGTGTTCGCCGACCTGAACCTGGCCGCCGACGAGGACGGGCTGGCGCTCTTCTCGCGCATCCGCGCGCAGCTCGGGGACGAGGCGCCGCCGTTCGTGATCCTGACCGCCTACGGGACGGCCCAGCTCGCCCGGCGGGCGATCAAGGCCGGCGTCGACGACTTCCTCTCGAAGCCGGTCCACGCGACCGAGCTCGAGGCGTGCATCAAGAACGCGCTCGAGCACCAGCGCCTGCGGCGCGAGAACCGCGCGCTGTCGCAGGCCGTCCGCTCGCGGCAGGTCGCCGAGCGGCTGATCGGCAACAGCCGGCCGTTCCTCGCCATGCTCGAGCTGGCGCGGGCGGCGGCGGGCAGCGAGGCGACGATCCTGATCCGCGGCGAGAGCGGCACGGGCAAGGAGCTCGTCGCGGACTTCGTGCACGCCGCGAGCCCGCGCGCCGGCGGCCCGCTCGTGAAGGTGAACTGCGGGGCGATCCCCGCCCCCCTCCTCGAGGCCGAGCTGTTCGGCCACGAGCGGGGCGCGTTCACGGACGCGAGCGAGGCGCGGCTGGGGCGCTTCGAGCTGGCGCAGGGCGGGACGCTCTTCCTGGACGAGATCGGCGACCTGCCGCTCCCGCTCCAGGTCAAGCTGCTGCGCGTCGTGCAGGCCCGGGCGGTCGAGCGCCTGGGCGGGCAGGGCGAGGTGATCCCCCTCGACGTGCGCCTCGTCGCCGCGACGCACCACGACCTCGAGGCCATGGTCCGCAAGGGGACGTTCCGCGAGGACCTCTACTACCGGATCAACGTGATCACGATCCAGGCGCCGCCCTTGCGCGAGCGGCGCGGCGACCTCGAGCTGCTCGCCGAGGCGTTCCGGCTGCGCTTCAACGAGCGGGACAAGCGGGCCTTCAAGGGCTTCAGCCCCGAGGCGCTCGAGGCGCTGCGCCGCCACGACTGGCCCGGGAACGTGCGGGAGCTCGAGAACGCCGTCGAGCGGGCGGTCGCGCTCGGCCGCGGCGAGCGGCTCGAGCTCGAGCACCTCCCGCCGGCCGTGCGGCAGGGGGCGGCCCGCCCGCGCGGCGGGGACCTCGCCGCGCGGCTCCTCGACACGGGGCTCGGGCTCGAGGACGTGGAGCGCCTCCTGATCGCCCGCGCGCTCGAGGCGGCCGGCGGCAACGTGTCGCGCGCGGCCCGCCAGCTCGGCCTGACGCGGCGGACGCTCCAGTACCGCATGGGGCGCGACGAGGGCGCGCGCGCGGCGCGGACATGAGCGGGCGGATCCTCGTCGTGGACGACGAGCCGAGCATGGCCGGGAGCCTCGAGGCGCTGCTCGCGGGGGCGGGCTGGTCCGTCGACGTCGCCGGGTCGGGGAGCGAGGCGCTCGCGCGCGCCGCGGGCGACGTCGGGCTCGTGCTGTGCGACCTGCGCCTCCCCGACATGGACGGGCTCGAGGTGTTCGAGCGCCTGCGCGCCGCGCGGGGCGAGGACGCCCCGGTGTTCGTGATCCTGACCGCCTACGGGACGGTGAGCGGGGCGCGGGACGCGCTCAAGGCCGGCGTCTTCGACTACCTGACGAAGCCGATCGAGACGGACGAGCTCCTGTTCGTCGTCCAGCGCGGGCTCGACCAGCGGCGGCTCCGGCTCGAGAACCGCGAGCTCTCCCGGGCGGTGGGGGGCGGCGAGATCGGCGAGCGGCTCGTGGGCCGGAGCCCGGCCTTCCTCGAGATGCTCGATCTCGCGCGCGCGGCGGCCCGGAGCGAGGCGACCGTCCTGATCCGCGGCGAGAGCGGCACGGGCAAGGAGCTCGTCGCCGAGCTGATCCACGCCGAGAGCGCGCGCGCCCAGGGGCCGCTCGTGCGGGTGAACTGCGGCGCGATCCCCGAGCCGCTGCTCGAGGCCGAGCTGTTCGGGCACGAGCGGGGCGCCTTCACCGACGCGCGGCGGGCCCGCAAGGGGCGGTTCGAGCTGGCGCAGGGCGGGACGATCTTCCTCGACGAGGTGGGCGAGATGTCCGCCGCGCTCCAGGTCAAGCTCCTGCGCGTCCTGCAGGAGCGGCAGGTCGAGCGGCTCGGCGGCCAGGGCCGCGCGATCCCGCTCGACCTGCGCGTGATCGCGGCGACGCACCAGGACCTCGAGGCCATGGTCCGCGAGGGGACCTTCCGCGAGGACCTCTACTACCGGATCGACGTCGTCTCGATCCAGGTCCCCCCGCTCCGCGAGCGCCCCGAGGACGTGGGCCTGCTCGCCCGCACGTTCTGCGCCCGGTTCGCCGCGAAGAACCGCAAGCCCGTGCGGGGCCTCTCCGCCGCGGCGCTCGCCCGGCTCCAGGCGCACCGCTGGCCGGGCAACGTGCGCGAGCTCGAGAACGCGCTCGAGCGCGCCGTCGTGCTCGGCGCCGGCGAGTGGCTCGAGCCCGGCGACCTCGAGCTGGGCGCCGCCGCGGCGCCCACGCCCGCCGCCGGCGCGGCGCGCCCGCGCGGACACGCCGAGCTGCTCGTGGAGGAGGCGCTGGCGCAGGGGCGGCGGCTCGAGGAGCTCGAGCGAGACCTGATCGTGGAGGCGCTCCGTCGGACGCGGGGCAACGTGACGCAGGCCGCGCGCCTGCTCGGGCTCACCCGGCGGACCCTCCAGTACCGGGTCGAGAAGCACGGGCTCGAGGACGAGCCCGCCGGGCGCGCGCCGGACCGGGCCGCGCAGCCGGCGGAGTAGGCGGGCCGTGGCGCCCTCCCCGTCCTCGGGAGGGGGGCGATCGCCGTAAGTCCCCATGGGCAGAGAGGGACTCGAACCCTCGACCCCGTGCTTGTAAGTGCGCGGGCGCCAGCGGCTCAACCCGCGCTCTCGCAGGCGCTTGCTTCCGCCGCCTCGTGGGGGGTTGGCGCACCCGATCGCGCCGTGCTGCGCCCGGCGACCCTGGGCGACGACGCGCTCGCTCGGCGCGCGTGCGTGCTCGCCGCGGCTGACCCCGAGGCCATGCGCCGCGTGCTCGAGGACGCCGAGCTGCGAGCCGCGCTGCGCGAGGCGCTCGGCGTGGACGAGCGCGAAGGCGAGGGCTCTGTCCGAGCCGTGCAGTAGCAGATAGGGCATGGCTCGAGCGCCCACACCAACCGTCGGCCAGGTTGCTGCCCTGTTCGTCGACCCGCGGGGCAGCTACGCCGGGCTCGAGGGCGTCGACCTGTGGGACGAGGCCCGCGACGCCCGGCTCTACCCTGGCCCGCACCCGGTCGTCGCTCACCCGCCGTGCTCGAGGTGGTGCCGGCTCGCCGGGCTCGTTGAGGCGCGGTGGGGACACAAGAAGGGCGACGATGGCGGGTGCTTCGCGAGCGCGCTGAACAGCGTGCGGGGCTGGGGTGGCGTGCTCGAACACCCGGCCTACTCGGACGCGTGGGACGCGCACGGGCTGCCGGCTCCTCCGCGCGAGGGCGGATGGCAAGCGTCGTTGTGCGGGGGATGGGTCTGCCACGTCGAGCAGGGGAGATACGGGCACCCGGCGAAGAAGGCGACTTGGCTCTACGCGCATGGGGTCGAGCTTCCGGAATTGAAGTGGGGATACGTTCCTGACTCTGTTGCGGGCGTGGCTTCGTGGCGCAACTCGCGAAAGCGAGAGCGCGCAATGGCCTTGGTCTCGTGGTGCGGAAACCGCGTCGCAAGCGGCGAGGTGCGTCCGCGCGTCGGGAAGCGCGCTGCCAGCGCGACGCCGCACGAGTTCCGCGACGTGCTCCTGGGCATGGCTCGCAGCGCGGGAAGGGCGGCTCAGTGACACCAGCCGTCGGCCAGGTCTGGCGCCTGGCCCCCGCCCTCCTGCGCCGGCTCGTCCTGGTCGACGAGCAGCGGGTCGAGTGGGTCACGCTCGCGGCTCCGGGCTCGTCGCTCAACGGCCAGCACGGCGGCACCACGCGCGCCATGTGGTCGCGCTGGGTCCGCTCCGCCCGCCCGACGCTCGTCTCGCCCGACACGTCGCCGGTGGTCGTGTCGGACCCGCCTGCTACCCATGCCCCCATGCCCTCGCGCCCCGACCCCGCCCGGCTTCCGGCCCGGGCCCTCGCCGCCCTGCGCGCCATCGTGGCGCACGCGGGGCCCGAGGGGCGGGTGAGCGCCTCGCGCGCCGCGTGCGAGCGCGCCGCAGGGCTCTCGACCGCGGCCTACACCCGGGCCCTAGCCGACCTCGAGCAGGCCGGCCTCGTCGCGCGCGACCCGCAGGGCTGGCGCGACCCCTTGACGGGCGCCTGGCCGGCCCGCCAGGTGACGGTGACCACCGCGGGGCTCGCCCGCGCCGCCGTGCTCACCACGGCCGCGCAGGTGAGCACGGGTGAGCACGGCTCGGTGAGCACGGGTGAGCACGGCTCGGTGAGCACGGGTGAGCATCTTGTACAAGATTCCTTCCTTCCTCCTCTTAGAAGGAAAAAGGAGGAGGGAGAGGAGAAAGAAGAGCCGTGCTCACTGAGCACGGGTGAGCACGGGGTGAGCACGGCGCCGGTGAGCACGGGTGAGCACGGCGCCCCCCAGGCCGCGGGCGACTGCGTGCTCGTCCGGCTGCCCGCCTCGTGGGGCCCGTCTGTGCTCGCTCGAGCGCTGCGCGCCCTGGCCGACGCGCTCGACCCCCGCCCGGCAGTAGCGCCGGCCTCGCCCGCCCCCGCCCCCGCCCCCGTCGCAGTAGCGCCGCCGACCCCCGCCCGCACCCCGAAGGCGCAGCGCCTCGACGAGCGCGATCATCGCGGCTGGACCGGGCACGACGCTGCCGGGCCGTGCTTGGCCGACCCCGCACACGGGACCTGCGTCCCGCGCCTCACCCGCGCCGAGCCGCGCGAGTGGATCGCCTACTGCCCCACGTGCGACGCCGTGCGCGACCCCGCGAAGCTAGAAGCCGCCCGCGTAGCGTCCATGCACCCCGAGGGCGCCCCGCTGGCACGCCAGCCGGTGCCCCCGCCCGAACCCGACGTGACCGACCGTTGGGCCGAGGCCGCAGCGCGCTCGAGGGCAGCGCTCGGCGAGGCGCCCACGGGCGCAGGCGCAGTAGCGCGCGCCATGGCGGACGCCGACCGGGACGAGGGCATGACCCTACGCGAGCGCGTGGCTGCGGCCCGGGCAGCGGCCCGTCCCGTGATCCAGCAGCGGCGCCCCGGCGTGCGCCAGCTCGTGGGGGCCGGGTGACGGCGCTACCAGCGGCCCATGGGGTCGCGTGGCGCGAGGCCCTCGGCAGCGCGACGGCGCTCTGCCTCGTCCTCTGCTGCGCCAACGCGAGCGGCTTCGGCTCGCTCGAACCCGGGCTCATTGCGCAGGCGAGCGCCGTAGTCGGCCCGCTCTCGCGCGCGCTCGGACTCGACGAGGACGGTGCGCGTCCGGTCCTCGGCGGCGTGCCTGGCCCTGCGCTCGGACGTGCTCACGGCGGCTACTGCCACGAGCAAGCCGACCACGCCAGCCACGACCCACGCGGCGGTCGGCACGCGGTCAAGCACGGACGGCCCCTCTCGGGCGAGCCGGGCGCGGGTCCCTCGTGCGCGGTCGCGCCTGCGTGCGCGTCTGCCCATGGTCACCCCCTGACGCCTGACAGCGTAGCGCGCAAAGCGCGAAGCGGCCAGGGGTTACAAGGCAGGCGCGTAACCCCTTTGGGTTTCGACACCTGCGGGGGATCGGCAGGGGACAACCGCGTTACCCTGACCGCGCGTGATTCCGCAACTTTCTCGAACACAACGGCTTAGAAAGTGCCCAAGGCGCCGAATAACACGGCCAAGACGGACGCGGACCGGGCTCGGGTCGCCACGGCGACGGCGAGCCAGCGAGAGCGGCTCGCTGCGGCGACGGCCATGCTCCAGCGCGCGGGGACGCCCCTCTCGGTGCGCGCGCTCGCGAAGGCCGCCCAGGTCGACGCCGCCCTCGCCGGGGTCTACCTCCGGCTCGTGCGCGCGGGTGCGCAGCCGGTCGAGCACCCGCCGGCCCGTGGCGCAGGGCGCGCCCAGGCGACCGTCGTTGCGGCCGGCGACGCGCGGGGGCCTGGCAGGGCCGACGCGCTCGTCGACCAGATCAGGGCGGCCCGAGACCTCGACGCGCTCGCGGCGACGGCGAACGAGGCGAGCGCCTGCCTGGCCGGCGGGGTCATCGATCCGAACACGGCGCGGGCCCTGCGCGCTCTGCTCGAGGAGCAGCGCCAGGCGCTGGTTGCCGCGCGGAACGCTCCGCCGGCCGCGCCGACGGGCGAGCTGCTCGCGACGCCGGACGCGGCCGAGCTCGTCGCGGCCTACGAGTCGCTCGTGAACGGGCGGCGGCGCAGGGACGTGCTCGCGTTCGCGATGGCGCAGGCGGCGGAGGACGCTCGCGACTTCCCGGGCGACGCGACCCCGGACGTCGTGCGGGCGAAGCTCGCCGAGCTCGGGCTCGACGCGTTCGGCGAGCCGTCCGACGCATGACGCGCGACGAGGCGCTGCGCTGGGGGCTCGGCGACACGAGGCGTGTTCCCGGACCGGACATGCCCGCCGAGGTGCTCGCTCTGGTGACCGAGCGCATGGGCGGGCGCTACTGCCCGGACTGCCAGGCGGTAGGGCTGGTCACGCCCCAGGACGTCCCGCTCGAGGTTGACCACGTCCAGCCCGTGGCGAAGGGCGGCGACAACCATCACCTCAACCTGCGGTGGGCCTGCAGGTCGCACAACCGGGGGCGCGGCGCGAGGCCCGTCCCGCGCGACCCGTCGGCGCCGGCGTGGGCGCGCAGGAAGCCGACGTGACGCACACGGCGCGCGAGAGGCCGCTCGAGGTCCGGCGCATGCCGCCCGACTTCCGGCCGTGGTGGGCGCAGCGGCTCGCGTGCCGCCTCGAGCGCGAGGCCATGATCGTCATGGGCGTCGCGGGTCGACAGGGCGGGAAGACCGAGTGGGGCGTCTGGCGCGTCCTGCGGCGGGCCGCGCTGCGGCCAGGCGGGCACTCGCTGATCGTCGTCCCGACCTACCGCATGGGGCTCGTGCACTCGGCGCGGCTCAAGCGCCTTGCGGCCCAGCTTCGCGCGGAGTGGAAGGAGCAGAAGCAGACGCTGGTCATGGCGAACGGCCACCACGTCTGGCTGCGCTCGAGCGACCGCCCGGACGCCGCGCGAGGCCTCACGATCGACGCTACGCTCTGGGCCGACGAGGCGGCGCTGATCGCGGAGGAGGCATGGCAGGCGGCGCTCGGCTGCCTCGTGGCCGCGCGCGACCCGCTGGTCCTCGTGA
>JANJTH010000898.1 GCA_024711205.1 Planctomycetota bacterium
GCGACGGCCGTCGCCCTCGACCTGCTTCTGCGGAGTGGGGGGGCGGGGGGGGGGGGCACCCCCCGCCCCGCGGGGCGGGGCGCCCGGCGGGGGCCCGGGCCCCCGGGGCGGCCCCCCCCCCCCGGCCCCCCCCCGCCCCCCCGCCCCGCCCGCGCCGGCGCCGCCCGGCGCCCCGCCCCCCCCCCCCCCCCGGCGTGGGGGGCGGCCCCCCCGGGGGGCCCCCCACTCCGCAAGAGCTGAGTAGCCGGGCGCCTGCGGCGCCCGGGCCCTCGAGGAAGGCCCAGGCCGGTCGAGGAGCCGCGCGGCCGGCTACCGGTCCTCGAAGATCGGCTCCCAGGTCCGGCCCTGCTCGCGCCCGAGCGCCCGCAGCCGGGCGTCGAGCTCGTCGCGGTGCGTGCGGCGCGGGTCGTAGACGACGACGTACATGCCCGTGTCGCGGTCGACCCAGGCGTCGATCACGCCGCCGGTGTCCTTGAGCCCCTTCAGGATCGGCGGCGCCTCGTGCCAGGCGTCCTCGACCCCGCGGAGCTCGAACCGCTCCCGGCGCTGCGCGTCCACGCCGCCGCCCCGGTTCGGCCCGTCCGGCCGCCGCGGCGCCCCGCCGCCGCAGCCGACCAGCCCGGCGACCAACCAGGCCCACACGCCCCGGCGTGCGCGCATGGCGCCCCCCCACTCCGGTCTCGCCCCCGCTCGCGCGAGGGCCCACCGCGCCATCACGTTTGACGGGAACTCGGGGCCGCGCTCCGCGCGACCCCGAGCTCCCGTCAAACGTCGCCGAACATGTCGTCGAGGACGTCGCCCATGTTCGCGAAGCCCTCGTCGAAGATCTTCGGCCCCGCGTCCTTGCGGGCCTTGATCTCGTTGAAGATCGCGTTCAGCTTCTCCACGAGCTCCTTCGTGTAGAAGCGGACCATGCCGACGGTCGTCTCCTCGGACTCGAAGATCGTCGCGAGGATCGTCCGCTCGCCGATCGTCGAGAGCTGGATGCTCCCGTGCTTCCCCTCGTGGGTCAGGCTGTTGAACTCGGTCTCGCCGAGGATCTTCGCGACCTCCTTGGTCGCCGCGAACGACGCCGCGACGAGGGCCGCGATCGTCTCGAGGTTGATCCCCTCGGTCGACCCGACCTGGGTCACGCAGTGGCCCTCGACGTCGATCAGCATGTTGCAGCGCGACTTCGAGAGGTTCTGGTAGTTCTCGAGCGCGCGGTTGATGCGCTCGATGTCGTCCTCGTAGAAGATCAGCCGCTGCTTGCGCAGCTTCTGGTCGGTCTCGCTCGGGCGCATGCCGGCCATGATCGACCTCCTACTGCCCGCCGGCGCCCTGGTCGCCGCCGCCCTGGTCGCCGCCGCCCGCCGGCGCGCCGCTGCCGAGGTGCGGCTTCAGGTGCTGGTCGTAGTGCGTCTGGAGCGCGGGCGGGAGCTTGCCCATGTAGCCGCCGCCGGCGAAGCCGCCGGCCGCGGCGAGCACGAGGAGCAGGACGACCAGGACGATCTTCTTCCCGGCCCCGCCCCCCTGCTTCGCGCCGCCGCCGCCGCCCTGGACGACGACGTTGAAGGGCCGCGGCTCGTCGCGCCGCGCCGACGGCAGGGGCGCCGCGGGCTCCGGCTCGCGCTCTCGCTCCCGCTCGGCCCCGCGCCGGGGCCCGGGCTCGGGCGCCTGCTCCATCTTGAGCGCCGGCTTGGAGGGCGGCGGCTCCTCCTTGCGCTCGGGCTTCGGCGGCTCGGCCTTGACCGCGGGCGGCGCCTCCACCTTGACCGGCGTGGGCGCCGGCGGCTTGCTCGCCGCGCCGCCACCCGGCTTCCCGCCGGCGGCCGCGGGCCCGCCGCCCGGGCTGTCGCTCTGGAGGCCGTACTCGCGGTTCAGCTTCTCGAGGACGATCTGCGCCAGCTTCTTGAGCGTCGGGAACACGCCCTCGCCGGTCACGGCGACCGCCTCGAAGGTCGGGCAGCCGTACTTGTTCATGAGCCGGTCGAGCTCCTCGACCGTGTGCACGTTCGGCAGGTCCCGCTTGTTGTACTGCAGGACCATGGGGATCGTCTTCGGGTCGAGCCCCTGCTCGCGCAGGTTCTCCTCGAGGTTCTGGAAGCTCTCGAGGTTCTCGTCCATCTTGTCGGGCTGGGAGTCCGCCACGAACACGACGCCGTCCGCGCCCTGGAGCACGAGCTTGCGCGTCGCGTTGTAGTAGACCTGCCCCGGCACCGTGTAGAGCTGGAACTTCGTGTTCATGCCGCCGACCTTGCCCAGCTCGAGCGGCATGTAGTCGAAGAACAGCGTCCGGTCGCCTTCGGTCGCGATCGACGTGAGCTCGCCCTTCTTGCTGGCCGGGGCCTTCTTGTGGACGACCTCGAGGTTGGTCGTCTTGCCCGAGAGGCCCGGGCCGTAGTACACGAGCTTGCAGTTGATCTCGCGCTTGGCGAAGTTGATCTGGACCATGCGTCCCCTCCAGCCGGACGGCGCCCGGCGCCTCCGGCGGCTAGATGCGTCGGTTGAGCCCGCGGATCTTCCGTGCCGCGGAGTCGACCTCGATCAGCACTTGCCCGAGCTTCATCTCCATCTTGGTGATCACGACCAGGTAGCCGACGTCCAGGTTCACGAACACCATCCGCCCATGGGCCGACTGCAGGGCCAGCCGTTCGAAGCTCGCTCGCCCGAGCTCGGCGAGGCCGCGCTCGGAGACCTGGATCATGTGCGAGGAGATCGCCGCGACGGTCTCCTTCTGCAGGTCGTGGCCGAGCGACGCGGACACGACGGCCCCGTCCTTCGTCACGACCATGCTGCCCTTGACGCCGGCGACCTGATTGAGCTCCACGAGGATGTGGTCCATGGGCTAGACGTACAGCTCGTGTTCGACGAAGCGGAACACCTCGTCCTGGAGTCGGTCCACCTTGCCCTTGTTCGAGCAGAGCACGGCGACCTGGAGCCGGTCCACCACCACGAGGTAGAGGAAGCTCCCGTCCGCGCACTCGAACATGCCCTTCTCGAAGGTCGAGATGTCCATGCGCACGGAGCACTCGACCGAGGCGGTGAAGACCTTCCGGAGCGTCTCGGCGACCTTCCGGCACTCCTCGGGTCCGCCAGGATAGCCCGCGAGCAGCTCGCCCGAGGGCCCCAGGATCACGGCCCGCTGGAAGCCGGGGATCCGCTCGAGGACCCCGATCTTCCGCGCGAGCTGGTCGGGCGCGCGCGTGTAGCGCTGCGCGAGCTGCCCCTGGCGCCGGAGCGAGCCCCCCGAGGCGGCGGCCCGCTTCTCGAAGTCGGCGAGGATCTCCTTGAGGTCGTTGCTGCGGGACGGGCGCTGCTGCTCGAGCTCCTCCTTGAGCTGGAGGACCCGGCGGTCGTCCGGCGCGAACTGGAGGATCATCTTGAGCTTGTCGAGCGCCCGGTCCCGGGCGCCCACGGCGACGTAGATCTCCGCGAGCTGGAACAGGAGCCGGTAGTTCTCGCGGTTCAGGTCGACGGCGCGCTCGAACAGCTCGATCGCCTGGAGCCCGTCCGAGGCGCGCAGGTCGCGCTGGAACCGCTCGTAGCGGATGTCCGCGAGGACGATGTAGTTGCCCTCGAAGTTGGGGTAGAGCTCGATCCCCTTGCGGGCCATCTCGATCGCCTGGTCGAGGTCCCGCGTCTCCTTGTAGAGGCAGGCCAGCTTGTAGAAGGCCTTGGGGCCGGGCGTCTTGCGGACCTCGTCGCGCGAGGCGCGCAGGTCGTCGGCGCACTTGGCCCGGACCATGCGCTTGTAGGCCTCGGTCAGCGACTCCGAGCCGACGAACTCGGCCATGCCGCGCTCGGCCTCCTCGAGCGCGACGTCGAGGCGACCCACCTCGATGCACTTGTCGATCAGGACGGAGATCGCGTACGGGGACCGGGCCCGGGCTGCCTCGCGGCGGGCCGCCTCGATCTCCCGGTTCGCCTTGAAGTCCGTCCACCAGCCCATGAGACGGGCACGTTTCCTAACGTCCCGGCCGGGGGGACGAGCATTCCTAGGCCTTGCCACAGCAGAGACTTCTGCATGGCTCGGGTGGTATAGCACCCCGGCTTCCGCCATGTCAAGGACCGCCCGTGCCGTGACCTGTGACGGGAATGGTCGCGGTCCCCCCTTGCGCGCGCCTCCCCGGCGTCGTAGCCACGGGGGTCATGACACCGCCTCCGGGGTCCACGTCACGCGCCGCGGCCTGGAGGGCCCGAGGGCTCTGCGGGGCCGCCGCTTGCGTCCTGCTGGCCTGGGGCCTGCGCGAGGACGTGCAGCCGGACCTCTACTTCCACCTGGCCGCGGGGCGCTGGATCCACGCCGAGGGCCTCCCGCGGACGAACGTGTTCCTGGGCCTCCACCCCGAGCACCCCTTCGTGAACCACGAGTGGGCGGGCCAGGCGCTCGCGTGGCCGGTGTGGCAGGTGGGCGGCGCGCGCGCGCTCGCGCTCGGCAAGATCGCGCTGGCCGCGGCCGCGGTGGCGCTCGCGGCGAGCGCCGGCCGCGCCCGGCGCTGGGCCCGGCTCGTCGTCCTCGTCCCGCTCGCCGTCGTCCTCGGCCCCCGGATCCTCCTCCGCCCCGAGCTCGTCGCCTGGCTGGGCGTCGGCCTGAACCTTGCGCTGCTGCACCGCGACCGCTGGAGGCCGCGCCCCGGGACGACCCTCGCCCTGTGCGCCTACCAGGTCCTGTGGGCGAACTGCCACGGGACGTCCGTCCTCGGCCCCGGGCTCGTCCTGGCGGGGGCCGGCGGGGCCGCGCTCGCGGGCCTCTGCCGCGTGGAGGACGCCCGGTCGCGCTGGACGCGGGCCTGGGCGGGCGCGCGGACGCTCGTCGCCCTCGCCGGCCTCCAGGTCGGGGCCGCCCTGCTCCACCCCTACGGCCCCGAGGCGTCCTTCTACGCGCCGTGGCGCCGCCTCGAGGCGTTCCTCCGCCCCGACGACGAGCGGCTCTCGGCGCGGATCGTCGAGCTCACGTCGCCCTTCGACCCCCTCGCGCTCGGACGCCCGGAGGTCGCGCTCGGGGTGGCCTGGGCGCTCATGGCCCCGCTCGTCCTGCTGGCGGCCGTCCGCGCCCGGCGCCTCGCGCCCGCGGGGGCCGCGGCCGCGCTCGCGCTCGTCGTCGTGGGGCTCGCCTACGTGCGGACGCTCCCGCTCGTCGGGCTCGCCCTGGCGGGCCCCACGGCCGCGGTCCTCGCCGCCCTCGCGGCGCGCGCGGGCGCCCTGGCCGGGGGCCCCTCGCGGCGCGCCGCGACGCTCCTGGCCGCGGGGTGGGTGGCGCTGGCGCTCGCGCTCGCCCGCGGCGTCCTCGCGGACCGCTGGCACGAGACGGCCGAGCACGACGCGCGCGCCGGGCTCGGGCTGGGCGACTTCCTCCGCTACGACGAGGCCGCCGCGGCCCTGGACCGGCTGGGCGAGGGCGGCGACGCGCCGGCCCTCGTGTTCAACAACTTCGGCTCCGGGCACTTCCTCCTCTGGGCCCGCGCCGGGCGCGCGCCGCGCCCCGTCATGTGCGGGAACCTCGAGCTCTACCCGCCGTCGCATCTCGCGCGCTACCGGCGGATCATGGAGGGGCAGCGCCCCTGGGCCGCGGCGCTCGACGAACTCGGGGTCGACGCCGTGCTCCTCGATCACCGCGTCGAGACGCCGGCCTTCCTCGAGGCGCTGCTCGCCGAGGCGCTGCTCGCCCCGGCGCCCAGGCGCTGGGTCCTGGTCCACGCCGACGGGCGGTGCGTCGTGCTCCGCCGGGCCGGGCCGGGGGTCGCCCCGCTCGACGTGGACGGGTTCGCGCGCGCGGCGCTCGCGCGGACGTTCCACGACGAGCGGCCCGACGACTTCGCGCCGACCGTGGCGCTGCGGGCGGTCGGGCTGCTGCCCGCGTGGGGACCGCGGCCGATCGAGCGGCTCCACCTGGCCCGGCTGCTCGAGCGGCTCGGCAGGCCCGGGCCGGCGCTCGCGCTCGCGCGGCGGGCCCGGGACCTGGGCCCGCGGTTCGTGCCGGGGCTCGTGGCGCTCGGCGAGCTCGAGCGGCGGGCGGGCGACCCGCGGGAGGCCCAGGCCGTGCTGGAGCGCGCCGCGTCGCTCGCGCCCGGGCTCGCGAGCCCCCGGGTGGGCCTCGGCCAGCTCGCGCTCGCCCGGGGCGACGCCGCGGGC
>JANJTH010000941.1 GCA_024711205.1 Planctomycetota bacterium
GCGCCGCCGCCGCGCGCGCCGCCGCGCGCCCCCCCCGCGCCGAAGTCGGCCCCGGGCGCCGGCGCGCCCGGCTTCGCGCCGCCCTGGGTCATGGCGAGGAGCGCGTCGATCACCTGCGAGGCGTCGCGCTTGCCGACCTCCTCGGGGACCGTGACCCCGGCGCGCTCCTGGAGGAAGGCGGCGAACGCCTCGTCGCTCAGGTGGGCCCGGCGCGCGAGGCTCTTCATGAAGCCGACCTGCTTGTCCGAGGCGCGCGGCTGCGCGTCGAGGTCGACGCCTCGCGCCCGCCCGAGCTCCTGCAGGCGGTCGATCAGCTCCGAGGCCTGACGCCGGTCGAGGTCGTCGAGCGCCTGCGCCGCGCCGCCGGAGGCCTCGCCGATCAGCTTGCTCAGCTCGTCCGGCGCGAGGCCGATCCGCTGCACGAGCCCGTCCACGAACCGGGCCTGCTTCTCGGAGAGCGGCTCCCCGCTGCGCGCGCGCGGGCGCCCGCGCCCCTCGTCCGCGGCCGGCCCGTCGCCCTCCTCCTCGCCCGGGGCCATCGCTACGGCTCCTTGCGGTAGATCGTGCGCGGGAACGGGATCGCCTCGCGGACGTGCTCGCGCCCGCAGATCCAGGCCACGAGCCGCTCGAGCCCGAGCCCGAAGCCGCCGTGCGGGACGGCCCCGAACCGGCGCAGGTCCAGGTACCACTCGAACGCCTCGCGCGGGAGCTTGTGGACCTCGAGCTGCCGCTCGAGGTCGGCCAGGTCGATCGAGCGCTGCCCGCCGCCGATCACCTCGCCCGCGCCCTCGGGCGCGATCACGTCGACGCCGAGCGCGAGCGCCGGGTTCGCGGCGTCGCGCGCCATGTAGAACGCCTTCACGGCCGCCGGCCAACGGTGGATCATCACCGGCCGGTCGAAGCTCTCCGAGATCGCCGTCTCGTCGGGGGCGCCGAGGTCGTTGCCGTACTCGAACGGCAGGCCCTTGTCGTGGAGCAGCTTCACGGCCTCGTCGTAGGTGAGGCGCGGGAACGGGCGCCGGACCCGCTCGAGCGCGCTCGTGTCGCGCTCGAGGGTCTTCAGCTCCTCCTTGCAGCGCTCGAGCGCGCGCGCGACCACCGCCTCGAGGAACGCCTCGGCGAGGTCCATGACGTCCTCGAGCGTCGCCCAGGCCATCTCCGGCTCGACCATCCAGAACTCGGTCAGGTGGCGGCGGGTCTTGCTGCGCTCGGCCCGGAAGGTCGGGCCGAAGCAGTAGACCTTGCCGTGCGCCATGGCCGCGGCCTCCATGTAGAGCTGGCCGCTCTGGGTCAGGTAGGCCTTGTCCTCGAAGTAGGCGACCTCGAACAGGTTCGTCGTCCCCTCGCAGGCGGCCGGCGTGAAGATCGGGGCGTCCACGAGCACGAACTCGCGCTCGTAGAAGAAGTCCCGGATCGCCTTGATGACCTCGTTGCGGACGCGCAGCACCGCGTGCTGCTTGCTCGAGCGGAGCCACAGGTGCCGCTTGCCGAGCAGGAAGTCGATCCCCTGGTCGGAGACGTGCGCGATCGGGTAGTCGGCCGCCGCGGGCGCGACGACCTCGAGGTCGTCGACGTCGAGCTCGTAGCCGCCGGGCGCCCGCTCGTCCGCGCGCACGTTGCCCCGCAGCTTGAGCGCCGACTCCTGCTGGAGCCCCTTGAGCCTGGCGAACGTCTCCTCCCCGAGCTGGTCCCGCGTCGCGACGGCCTGGATGACGCCCGTCCCGTCGCGCAGGTGCACGAAGGCGAGCTTCCCCTTGCCGCGCTGCTTGTAGAGCCAGCCGCGGAGCTCGACGCGGCTGCCCACGTGGGCGCCGATCCCCCGGATGGTGGCGGGCGTCGTCACGAAGTCCCTCCCGTAGAGCCGTTCTTCCGAGATGATGCGCGCGACCTCGGGCTCGAGGTCGTCCTCCCAGCCGGCCACGCCGTCGTGGATCCGCCGGCGGATCGCGGTCGACGACACGTCGGCCGCGTCCATCGTCACCGTGTGGGCGCGGAGCCCCGCCGCGACGTCCTCGCCGAGGCGCGCCGCCACGACCGCGAGGTTCGCCTCGAGGTCGTGCCCGGGCCGGTTCACGACGACGAACTGCACGCGCCGGAGGAGCGCCGCGGCGTCCCGCCAGGTCGGCAGCTCGTCGACGGTGTCCGCGCCGATGATGAAGAAGAAGGTGTCCCCGGGCCTGGCCGCCTCGAGCGCGGCGATCGTGTCGCGCGTGTAGCTCGGCCCGAGCCGCTCGAGCTCGATCGCCGACACGCGGAGCCCGTGCGCGCGCGCCGCGGCCTCCGTCATGCGGAGCCGGTCGTGCGGCGACGCCATCGCGTCGTGCCCCGGCTTGTGCGGGGGGCGGGCCGCCGGGATCAGGAGCACCTCGTCGAGCCCGAGCCCGGCGCGGACCGCGAGCGCCATGGCCACGTGCCCGCGATGCGGGGGGTTGAAGGAGCCGCCGAGCAGGCCGACGCGCACGTGGTCTCCGGCCCGGGCGGGGGGCCGCGCGGGCGGGGAGACTCTACCCGACCCGGCCGGCGAGCCGCCCGGGGGGCTCGCCATGACGCCGAACGGCGCGCCCGCAATGGGTTTGCTAGGCTCGGGGGGTGCCCGACGACACGGAGGCGTTCTTCCTCAACCTCGCCGTCCAGCGCGGGCTGGCGACGCGCGAGGTCGCGCGCGAGTGCATGGAGGCCTCGTCCCGCTCGGGCGGACGCAACAACGTGTTCGCGCTCCTCGCCGAGCGGGCGCGGATCCCGACCGACGCGGCGCGCGCCCTCCACGCCGAGGCCGTCTCGATGGCGCGCGGGGCGCGGGGCCCCGACGTCCAGCAGTACGTGTCCTCGAGCGGGTCGAGCCACGGCCACGCGAGCAGCGCCGGGGGCGCGCCCGCCGTCCCGGCCTTCGGCGCGTCGCCGGGCGGGTCCGTCGCCGGCGCGGCCTTCGGCGCGTCGCCGGGCGGGTCCGTCGCCGGCGCGGCCTTCGGCGCGTCGCCGGGCGGCTC
>JANJTH010000006.1 GCA_024711205.1 Planctomycetota bacterium
GCCGACCCGTGGGCAGGCGTCGACGCCGGCGCGCTCGCGGCGGCGGCCGCGGGGCTCGACGAGGGCGAGCGACGGCTGCGGCTCGTGGCGCTCGAGGCCGACCCGGCCGCGCGGTCGACGCCGCGCGCCCTCGCCGAGCGCGCGGCGCTCCTCGCGACGGGGGGCGTCGTCGGGGCCGAGGAGGAGGCCCGCGCGCTCCTGCGGACCCTCGACGGCGCGGGCGCGCCGGAGTCGGTCCGCGGCCTCGCGGTGGACACGCTGTATCGCGAGGCGCTCCGGCGCGACGACCCCCGCGCGCTCGAGCTCGCGCACGAGGTCGGCCCCCCGGCGGCCCCGGCGCTCCGCCGCGCCGTCGCCGCGCGCTGGCTCGCGATCGGCCGCGCCCGCGCGGAGGCCCTCGGGTTCTCGGAGCTCGCCGCGGCCCTGAGCGGCAGCGCGTCGAGCGACCCCGAGGGCGTCCTCGCCGCGCTCCGCGCGTTCGGGCGCGCGGCCGCGCTCGACCCCGCGCTCCGGCTCGAGGAGACGGGCGCGGCGCTCCTGCTCAACTCGGCGATCTCGGTCGCGCTCGACGCCGACCACGCGAGCCGGGCGAGGGACCGGAAGCTCCCGGTGATCGAGCGCGCGCTCGCGTGCTGCCCGGACGACCCCTCCCTCGCGCTCGCGCGCGCCTGTTTCGAGCCGCCGGCGGAGGCGATCCCCCGCCTCCGGGCCGCGCTCGCGCGCCGGGCGCCCTCGCCCCGGGACGGTCGGGCCACGCGCGAGCTCCAGGGCGAGCTCGTGCACGCGCTGCGCATCCGGCTCGGTGCGCGTCGACCGGAGGCGCTGGCCCTCCTCGCGGTCGACGTCGCGTACCCCGGCGCATCGGCCCGGTCCCGCGCGGAGTGGGCGCTCTACCTGCTCGACGCGCGCGTGCACCAGGCGCGCGACGCGGCCGCGGCGAGCGCCGCGCTCCCGGAGCTCGCCGCGTGGGTCGAGGCGATCGCCGTGACGGGCGCGGGCGCGGGCAAGAACGTGAGCGCGACGCTCGAGCGCGCGCGACGCCGCCTCGAGGGCGCGCGCGCCGCGCTCGCCGCGCCGCCGCCGGGCGGGCTCCCGCTCCCGCTCCCGCCGGGCCTCTCGTTCGGGGGGGTGCCCGGCACCTACGTCCTCGAGCTGGGGCAGTCGGGGCAGGTCCTGCTCCCGCTCGTGTTCCTCCCGCCGGAGCTGTTCGTCGGGGTCACCGAGGTCTCGGTCGAGCAGTTCCCGCCCGACACGGGGCGCCCCCCGGACCCGCGCGAGCGCGCGCTCCCGCGCGTGGGCGTGAACGACGAGGCCGTGCAGGACTTCCTGCGCGGGCGCGGCCTCACGCTGCCGACGGAGGCCGAGTGGGAGCGCCTCGCGGCGGGCGCCGCGCCAGGCGACGGCGTGCTCGCGACGGGCGACGGAGCGCCCACCGGCCCCGACGGCGTCCACGACGCCGGCGGTCGCTCGCGCGCCGGCTGCCGCGGCGTCGTCGGCAACGTCTGGGAGATGACCGCGGACCTGGACGACGGCCGCGTCGTGCTGCGCGGCGGCTCGTTCCGCACGCCACGCGACGAGGGACGCGTCGAGGCGCGCCGCCTGTGGACGCCGAACACCGTCTCCGACGACGTGGGCTTCCGGGTCGTCGTGCGCCGACCGGGCTCGCGCGCTCGCTGAGCGCGCGAGCCCACGCTCGCCGCGCGCTCGTCGGCGGCGCGAGCGAACGGCCTGCATGGCGACGATGGCCGCCCCGAGCCGACGCCACGATGGCCATCTCCCGATCCCGGGACATCGCGCCGACTCCCTCCGATTTTGGGGGCGCCCGCCCAGCCGAAACCGGACGGGCGCACTCATCTCACGTTGGCGCTTCGTCTCGTTTCCGCGTCGCGCGGTTCCTAACCCCTTCCTCCGAAACAGGGTGCCCAATTCCCGGCGCAAAGCATATGAAAGCCTCAAGTTTCTTATTTTCCTGCTGGTTAGGCCGACGCGAGGGTGCTATTCTCTCGATCACTGGGTTGGCTGAGGAGGTTCCTGTGCGCGCTCGAATTCCTCTCACGTTTGCGGTTGCCGGCCTCTCCGTCGTGATGTCGACGGGTTGCTCGAGCAAGTCCCGGGATCGCTCGTACGCGTCGACGGTCGCCCCGACGACGAGCTCGACGCCGGCCCCGACGAACAGCGGGACCGCGCCGGTCAGCACCGGCACGGCGCCCGTCACGCCGCCGGCCCCGACCATGCTGACCGACGCCCTCGTGTCGTCGTTCTCGCTCAAGCAGGTGATCCAGGTCGACGCGGCGACCGGCCAGCAGGCGGGCGCCTGGAACACGGGCAACGGCCCGGCCGACGTCGCGAACCACGGCTTCGACACCTACGTGGCGAACGCGATCAGCCAGGACATCACGGTCGTCGACCGCATGGCGAACGGGATCGCCGGGACGATCGACGTCACGGCGGCCCCGATCACGGGCCTGTCGTTCCTGACGAGCTTCGTCGACCCGATCCTCAAGCCGCTCGTGCGGCCGACCGGCCTCGCCGTGAACCCGGCGGGCACGAAGATCTACTCGGCGAACCTGCTCAACGTCACGATCGCGAACGCGCAGACGCTCCAGCCGACGAAGTCGATCCTGGGCCTCTCGCCGCTCAGCCTGACGAGCCTGATCAGCAACCCGTCGCAGGCGCTCTCGAACTTCCTCGCGGCGCCGGTCCAGGGCCTCGGCATGGCCAAGGTCGCGGCGACGAACGACCACGCGCTCGTGACCTGCATGATCACGGGCAAGGTCATGCGGATCGACGGCCGGACCGACAGCCTGATCGACTACGTCGACGTCGGCCGGGCCCCGGTCGGGATCACGATCGCCCGCGGCAAGGCCTACGTCGCGTGCGTCCTGTCGCAGGACATCTACGTGATCGACGTCGCGACCGGCGCGCAGCGCGCGCGGCTCACGGCGGGCATGATCCCGTTCGACTGCGCCTCGAACCAGGCGGGTGACAAGGTCTACGTCGCGAACGCGATCTCGGGCGACCTCTCGGTGATCGACACCGCGGCCGACCTCGTGATCGACACGCTCCCGGCCGGCCTCTCGATCGCCCAGATCTTCAGCCAGCTCGGCGTGACGGTCCCGACCGGCTCGGGTGGCGGGATCGGCGGCGTGCTCAACGGCTTCCTCCAGGGCTTCACGGGCGGCATGTCGAACCCGTCGTCGTTCGGCGCGCTCCTCACGGGCGGGTCGTCGAGCCTGCTCTCGCCGGGCAACCTGATCAACGGCCTGATCTCGGGCTTCCTCGCCTACGCCGGCGTGAACTCGAGCGCGATCGCAGGCATGAACCTGCCCGGGATCGGGATCTTCAGCGTCGCGGTCGCCCACGACCCCGACCTGATCTGCACGGCGAACGCGCTCATGGGCGACCTGGCCGCGACCCGCGCCACGGCCCGCAGCGTGAACTCGGTCCAGGGCCTCACGGGCCTCGGGCCGGCCGACGTGACGACCGTCTGGCGGCAGTGACCTCACCGAGGTCGGCGTCCCGATCGAGGCGCGGTCGACGCGCACCGAACGCGCCACGCCACGGACGCTGAACTCGGGTGAGAGGCCCCGGCGACGAGCCGGGGCC
Source organism: Planctomycetota bacterium (assembly GCA_024711205.1). GTDB lineage: Bacteria > Planctomycetota > J058 > J058 > J058 > JANJTH01. The sequence goes on from JANJTH010000006.1 coordinate 3,607, forward strand.
TCTCGCTGTACGGACGGGTCGCTCGAGCGGTGCGCGCCGGAGGCGACGAGAGACCGAGGGCCGGCTAGGCTGTGCCGCCGCGAGGCGGTGGAGGGCGGACATGCGCGCGAGCGGGAAGTGCCCGAAGTGCCGGGGGAGCGAGGTCTTCCACTCGCCGTGCGTCATGGACCGCGGCGAGGGGAACGTGGGCATGTGCCTGGCGATCCTCCGCAGCGACCCGATCGAGGCGCGGGACCTGGGCCAGTTCGAGGTCTACGTGTGCCGGCGCTGCGGGTTCTCGGAGCTCTACGTGCGTGACTTCATGCACCTGCCCGAGGTCGCGCCCGACCACGACGACTTCGGGGGGCGCTGACGTGGGCCGACTCGTCGAGGCGCGCGACATGCCGGGCGTGGGCGTCATGCCGCTCAAGGCGCACGCCGACGCGCGGGGGCGGTTCATCGAGACGTACAGACAGGAGTGGTTCCCGGGCCGGCCGGCGATGCTCCAGGGCAACCGCTCGGACTCGGTCGCGGGCGTGCTCCGCGGGCTCCACTTCCACCGCAAGCAGGCCGACTACTGGTACGTGCCCGAGGGGCGCGTGCTCGCGGCGCTCGCCGACCTGCGCGCGGGCTCGCCGACGGAGGGCGCGGTCGCCGTGCTCGAGCTCGGGCGGGGCGCGGAGGTCGGGCTCTACGTGCCGCCCGGCGTCGCGCACGGCTACTACGCGCTCGAGGCGGCGACGATGACCTACCTCGTCGACCAGTACTACGACCCGAGCGACGAGCTCGGCGTGGCCTGGGACGACCCGGAGCTCGGCGTGCCCTGGCCGTTCGAGGGCAAGCCGCTCCTCTCGCCGCGCGACGAGCAGAACCCGCGCCTCGCGGCGATCCCCGCCGCCGCGCGGCCGCCGTTCTTCGTGTGAGGCGCCCGACGTGAGCGCGGGCGAGGCGGGCGAACCGGGCGAGCCGAACGGCGTCGACGGGCGCGGGACGGGCACGTCGCCCGAAGGCGCGTCACCCGCAGGCGGGTCGCCGGCCGACGGACCCCTGCAGGCAGACGCGTCGCCGGAGAGGACGCCGCGGGCGCCCGCGGAGTCGGCCGGGCCCGCGGAGTCGGTCGAGCCCGTGGTGCCCGTCGAACCCCCGGAGTCGAACGCGCCAGCCGGACCCGCGCCAGCGCCCACGGGGTCGCTCGCGCTCGAGGAGTCGACCGCACCTGCAGGGGCGACCGCACCTGCAGAGGCGACCGCACCTGCGTCCGCGCCCTCGGCGTCCGACGGGGCCGAGTCCGCAGCTCCGTTGCCCGCAGCTCCGTTGTCCCCGGCGCCCGCGGGCCCGGGGGCACCCACGCCGTCAGCGCCCGCGCCCGGCACACCCGGGGCCGCGGGCGCGGCCCCGAGGCCCGAGCTCGAGCGGCTCGCCGCGCTCGAGCGCCGGCTCGCGGGGTCGCTCCCGCGCCGGCCGTGGCTGATCCACGGGCTGTGGACGCTCGGGGTCGTCGGGCTCGCGCTCGCGGTCCTGCTCCCCGGGGCGCTGCGGGCGATCGCGCCCTCGCTCGCGGTCGAGGGTCGCTTCCTGCGCGTGTTCGAGGACGTGTTCGCCGAGGCCGAGGGCGCGCTCGAGGGCGCGCCGCCCGACCCGTGGGGGCGCCCCTGGCGCGCGGCGCGCCGGGCCACGATCGCGCTCGCGCCGGAGGAGATCGAGCGCGGGGTGCCGCACCTCGCCGTCGAGGAGGACCCGTGGACCTCGCTCGTCCTCTACTCGACGGGCCCCGACGGCCTCGACCAGACCGGCGCCGGCGACGACGTGATCCCGGCCCTCCGCATGGACCGCCTCGAGGTCGTGCTCGCGGCCTGGCTGCGCGAGGTCGCGCTCGCGCTCGCGTTCCTGCCCATGGGCTGGGCCCTCGGCGCGAGCCTCCCCCGCCAGCGCCCGGCGGGCGAGCTCGCCGTGATCGCGGGCATGGCCGCGCCGGCGGCCCTCTGCGTCGGGCTCGCGGTCGACGTGCTCGTCTCGAGCGCGCGCGAGCTCCTCCCGGTCGCCGGCACGACCTGGGTCTCCCCGCCGCTCGCGCTCGCGGCCACGTGCACGCTCGTCGCGGTCGTCCTGTGCGCGCTCTTGCGCCTCGCCGGCCGCCCCGAGGGCGAGCCGGCTTGAGCGGGGAGCCCGACGGCGCCGCCGTCGGCTCCGACCAGGGCGCCCGGGGCGCCGCCGCCCTGGTCGCGCTCGCGGTGCTCGCGCTCGCGGCGGCCGCAGCAGCGCCGTGGCTCGTGCGGGCGGCGTCGCCGCAGCTCGCCGTGGACGTCCTCTACGACGAAGGCCCGCCGCGCAACCCGAAGGCCATGTGGGATCCGATCACGTTCGTCTGCGGCCCCGATCCCTGGGGCCAGCGCTGGCGGCCCCTACCGGGGCCGAACTGGCAATGGGACCCGCGCGCGGTCTACTCGAGCGGGCCCGACGGCCGGGACGACGCCAGGGCAGGCGACGACGTCGTCCCGACCTACGACGCGCTCGAGCGACGCAGTCGCCTCGCCTTCCGCCTGGCGCAGCGCGCCCGACTGCTCGCGGCGCTCGTCGCGCTCGCGCTCGCCGGCTGGGCGCTGGCCGTCGGCGCGCCGCGCCAGACCGGCCCCCGCGAGGGGCTCCTCGTGGTCGCCGTATCGGCTCCCCTGTGGCTCCTCGGGACGATCGCGCTCGACGCGGCGCTCGTGGACCCGGCCTGGCGCGACCGGCTCCCCGCGAGCGACCTCGCGCTCGTGGCGCCGGCGGACGGCCTGCGCGCGACCTGGGCGCTCGTGGTCCTCCTCGCGAGCACGGGGCTCCGCTTCGCCTGCCGTCCGCTCGAGCGCACCGAGGACCCGGCGCCCGGCGAGCCCGACGCCGCCTGGCCGTGAACGGAGCGAACCGCACCCGGGCTTCGCGCGACCCGCGCCGGCGCGGGCTTCGCGCGACCCGCGTTGGACGCGGGGCCGCGGGCCCTCCTGGCCCCTCGCGCCGCCGCGCCCTACGGCGAGGCACCGCCCGGGGCGCCCAGCCAACAGCCCAGTTGCTCTCGGGAGCCGGAGACGAGATTCGGGAATCGGGCCAGGAGCCCGCCTCGAGTCCCCACCCCCTCGCGGGCAGACGGCGCGACCCTGGAGACCTGGCCCCGACTCCGTAGGTCTTGGCGCGGAAAGGGGGCGAGCGCGACGCCGCCGGTTCGTCCGGGATGTCTGGTAGGGGAACGGTATGTCGCCTATAGACGGAAGCCTCTCGGGGCAAGGGGCTTCCAGATCGGCCCACGCCCCCCCGCGCAGGGAGCCCCAGGCCGCGGCGCGAGGCTTGCTGCGCGATCGCGGCGTCGGAGGCTGCCTTGCCCAAGCTCGACACACTCTGCCTCGCCGCGGGCTTCCTGCTCGCGGTCGCCCCGACGACCCGGGCGCAGGCGGACGACCACTCGAACGTGCGCAGCGGCGCCGCGACCGAGGTCGTGGTCGACGGGCCCGAGGTCGCGGGGACGATCGAGGTCCGGGGCGACCGCGACTGGTTCAAGTTCACGCTCGCCGCGAACGTCCGCTACACGGTCTACACGACCGGGCTCGGGCCGGGCATGGACTCGGTCCTCGACGTGTACCGCCCGAACGGCTGGTTCGTCGCGGGCGACAACGACGGCGGCGAGGGCCTCGCGAGCCGCGTGGACTTCGTGCCCCCGACCGCCGGCACCTACTACGCCCGCGTGATCCACCTGCGCTCGAGCGGCGTGGGCACCTACGCGATCGGGGTCCGGGGCCCGCGCGCGCCCGACGCCGGCGACCCGCCGCTCGACCTGCCCGCCGCCGCGCCGGTCCTCGCGGTCCCCCACGCGCTCGCCGCGGGCGACGTGGACGGGTCCGGGCGGCAGGCGGTCGTCGTGGCCGGGCGCGAGGGGCTGCAGGTCCTGCGCGCCGACGCGCGCGGCGCGCTCTCGGCGGGTCCCGTCCTGCGCACGCCGCTGCGCCCCGTCGAGGTCGTGGTCGGCGACGTGGGCGGCGACGGCCGCGCCGACCTCGTCGTCTCCGGACGGGCCAGCGACACGGGCGAGGAGGCGATCTTCGCGCTCCTGCGCGACGCCCGCAGCCCGAGCGGCTTCACCCGCCCGCGCGTGGTCGCCTGGGGCCGCACACCCCGGCTCGGCGACGTCGACGGCGACGGCCTCGTGGACCTCGTCGCGGTCGACCGCCTCGGAGGCCCCGCGCTCGCGCTGTACCGCCAGGACCCCGCCGCGCCGGGCGAGCTCCTCGAGCCCGAGCCGATCGCGGCGGCCCCGACCGGCGGCTTCTGCCTGGCCGACCTCGACGGCGACGGGCGCCTCGACCTGGCCGACGTCGACGGGCGCGTGCTCCTGCAGGACCCGGCGGCGCCCGGGCGGTTCCTCGCGCCCGCGTCCCTCCCGGGGCCGAGCGTGCGGGCCGCGGGCCTGGCCGCAGGCGACGTGGACGGCGACGGCCACGTGGACCTCGTCCTCGCGCCGGTCTCCGACACGCGGCTCCTCGTGTACCGGGGCGACCCGGCGCGGCCGGGCGCGTTCCTGCCGCCGCTCGAGAGCGCGGCGCTGTGGACGGGCGGGCTGCCGGCCGGCGCCTCGCTCGACCTCGTGGACGTCGACGGCGACGGCCGGCTCGACGTGCTCGTGCGCCGCACCGGCTCGGTGCGCTCCCTGACGGTGCTCCAGGACCCGACGACGGCGGGGCGCTTCGTCGGACCGGCCGTGGCCGAGGGCGACGCCCTGCTCGCCTACCTGGACGTCACGGGCGACGGACGCCTCGACCGGGTCCGCCTCGAGGTCTCGAAGGCCGTCCTGACGCTCACGCCGGCCGGGACCACGCTGGCGCCGCCCGCGCCGCTCGCCGGAACGGGCGACGCCCCCGCGTTCCTCGAGCTCGTCGACCTCGACGGGGACGGGCTCCTCGACGTCGTCTCGACGGACGCCGACGGGTCGATCACCTTCCACCAGAGCGACCCGACGCGCCCGGGCGCGCACCTGCCCGGCGTCCTGCTCGCGCTCGTCACGATCGGGCCCTCGGTCACGCCGCCGCGCCTGACGGCCGTGGGCGACGTGGACGGCGACGGCCTCCCCGACCTGGTCGTCCTCGACCCGGGCCGCGACGCCGTGCAGGTCCTGCTCCAGACGCCGGTCCGCGGGCAGTTCGCGCCGCCGCTCGTCCTGGCCTCGGGCGGGCGCAGCCCCCACGAGGTCGTGGTCGCCGACGTCGACGGCGACGGGCGCGCCGACCTCGTCGTCGCGAACTTCGGCGGGCTCTACGTGACCGACATGGCCGGCAGCGGGGTCGCCGTGCTCCGCCAGGCGCCCGCGGGCGGCTTCCTCCCGCCCGAGCTCCTGCCCCTGCCCGCGCCGCGCTCCGAGGCGCGCACGGTCGCCGTGGGCGACCTCGACGGCGACGGCCGGCCCGACCTGGTGGCCGGGTTCGTCAACACGAACCTGCTCGCCGTCTACCGGCAGGACCCGGCCCAGCCGGGGCGGTTCCTGGCGCCCGCCGCGACGCCCGCGGGGCGCGGCCCGCAGCGCGTGCTCGTCCGGGACCTCGACGGGGACGGGCACCAGGACGTCGTCCTCGCGACCGCGGGCGACCCGTTCGTGAGCCTGTGGTGGGGGCAGCCGGGCGCCCTGCTCGGCGCCCGGGGCGCCCTCGACACGGCGGGCGGCCTGGGCGCCGTCGCGGACCTCGCCTTTGCCGACGTGAACCGCGACGGGACGCTCGACCTCGTCCTCGGCCTGAGCGGGGGCGCGCTCGGCTTCCAGCTCCGCGACCCGACCGCGCCGCGCCGCTTCGTGCCGGGGGCCGGCTACGCGCTCGGCGGGCCCGTGATCGGCGTCGCCGCGGGCGACCTCGACCGCGACGGCCGGACCGACCTCGTCGTCGCGCGGCGCGCCGGCGTAGGCAGCCCGCCCGCGGTCCTCGTCGTCCGCGGGCGCTGACGAGCGCCCGCTACCCCCGCGCGCGCAGGTACTGCGCCGGCCAGGGGCCCTCGTGGCCGAGCTCCCGCGCGGCGCGGAGCGGCCAGTGCGGGTCGCGCAGGAGCTCGCGCGCCAGCAGCACGAGGTCGGCCTGGCCTTCGCGCACGATCGCGTCGGCCTGCCCGGGCTCGGTGATCAGGCCGACCGCGCCGGAGGCCACGCCGGCCTCGGCGCGCACGCGCGCGGCGAAGGGGACCTGGAAGCCCGGGGCGACCGGGATCCTCGCCGTGGGCACGGCGCCGCCCGACGAGCAGTCGACGAGGTCCACGCCGCGGGCGGCGAGCCGGCGGGCCACCTCGACCGCGGCGTCGCCGTCGAGCCCGCCGGGCGCCCAGTCGCTGGCCGAGATCCGGACGAGCAGCGGCAGGCGCGCGGGCCAGCGCGCGCGCACGGCGTCGACGACGGCCTCGAGCAGGCGGGCCCGGCCCGCGAGGTCGCCGCCCCAGCGGTCGTCGCGGTGGTTCGTGAGCGGGCTCAGGAACGCGTGCAGGAGGTAGCCGTGCGCGGCGTGCACCTCGAGCACCTCGAAGCCCGCCGCGAGCGCGCGCTCGGCCGCGCGCGCGAAGGCCTCGATCACGCGCGCGATCCCCGGCTCGTCGAGCGCCGCGGGCGCGGGCCAGCCCTCGTCCCAGGCCAGCGCGCTCGGCCCGACCACGGGCCAGCCGCCGTCCGCGGGGGCGACCGGGCGGCCGCCGTCCCAGGGCCGCGCCGCGCTGGCCTTGCGCCCGGCGTGCGCGAGCTGGAGCCCCGGCGCCGCGCCCTGCGCGCGGACGAACCGCGCCACGCGCGCGAGCGGCTCCACGTGCTCGTCGCGCCACAGGCCCAGGTCGTGGGGCGAGATCCGCCCCTCGGGCAGGACGGCCGTCGCCTCGGCGAGCACGAGCCCGGCCCCGCCGACGGCGCGCGCGCCCAGGTGGACCAGGTGCCAGTCGGTCGCGAACCCGTCCGTGCAGGAGTACTGGCACATGGGCGACACGGCGATCCGGTTGCGGAGGGTCACGTCGCGGAGCGTGAGCGGCGAGAACAGGTGCATGGCGACCTCGCGCCGCGCGGCGCGGCGGGGGCGTTTCTACCGCGCGCAGGCCGCCGCGGCCGGCCCGAGCGCGGCCCCGAGCTCGCCCGGCGCGCGCGGCCGCGGACCGGTCGCGCACGCCGCCGGCGCCGGGGGCCGCGCGCCTGCAGCGGGCGCGCGCAGCGGTTAGGATCCCGGGGCCGGCGGGCGCGGAGGCCACTGTGTCGCTGGACGCGATCTTCTTCGACGTCGACGACACGCTGTTCTCCACCTCGGAGTTCGCGGCGCGCGCGCGCCTCGCCTCGTGCGAGGCCATGCACGCGGTCGGGCTCAAGCTCGAGCCGGCCGTGCTCCTCGCGGAGCTCGAGGAGGTCGTGGCCGAGTTCACCTCGAACTACGACCACCACTTCGACCAGCTCCTCCGGCGGATCCCGCGCCGCCACTACAAGGGCGTGAACCCGGCCGTGATCACGGCGGCCGCCGTGATCGCCTACCACGGCACGAAGCAGTCCGAGCTCTCGCCGTTCCCCGACGCGATCGCGCTGCTCGAGGACCTCGCGCGGCTCGAGCTCGTGCGCGGCGTGATCTCGAGCGGGCTCAGCGTGAAGCAGGCCGAGAAGCTCCTGCGCCTGGGGGTCTACCCCTACCTGACGCCGACCGCGATCTACATCTCCGAGCAGATCGGGATCAACAAGCCGAACGTGAAGCTCTACCGGCGCGCGTGCAGCGACCTGAACCTCCGCCCGGCGCGCTGCATGTACGTGGGCGACCACCCGGCGCGGGACATCGACCCCGCGAACGCGCTCGGCATGATCACGGTGCGCCTGCGCCGCGGCGGCCGGCACGACAAGGCCGGCCTCGGGCAGAGCGCGGCGCGCCACGAGGTCCGCCACTACGACGAGCTGCGGGCGATCCTCGTGCGCGACTACGGCCTGGCGCTCCCGCCGCCGCGCGGCGGCGCCGGGGGTGAGGCCCAGGCGGGCGCTCAGGACGCGCGGTCCGCCGGCCACAACGGCGGCGAGCGGGACCCGGGCCGTGGGCGCGAGGGCGCCGGCGAGCGCGGGGCCGAGGGCGGCGCGGCCGCGC
>JANJTH010000013.1 GCA_024711205.1 Planctomycetota bacterium
CCGCCGCCGCCGACGCCGACGGCCCCGACGGCCCCCGGCGAGGGCGAGGCCGCGAGCGCGTCGGCCTCCCCGGTCGCGCCCACGGCGCCCGGCTCCCGGCGCTTCCCGGCCGCGCCGCCCGGCGCGCCCCTCGCGGAGGACCTCGCCCTCGCGGGGGCCTGGCGCGTCGAGGGGCACTACGGCGAGCCCGGCTTCCGCTCGGCGGACCCCGTCGTCGAGGTCGCGCTCGCCCGCCGCGCCGAGGTCGTGTTCGCGCTCGACGCCGCGGGTTGGCTCCGCGCCTGGCGCGTGGGCGGGGGCGCGCCCAGGATCTCGCCCATGGACCTCGGCGAGGGGTCCCGCGGGCTCGCCGTCTCGCCGGACGGCGCGCGCTGGGCCTGGATCAGCGCGAAGGGGTTCGCCTGCACGGCGGGCGCGGGGCTCCAGCGCCTCCTCTGGTCGGACCAGGGGGACGCGCGCGCGCTCGCCTGGACGCAGGACGGCGCCCGGCTCGTGATCGCGCGCGGTGACGCGAGGTCGACCGTCCTCGACCCGGCCGGCCGCAAGGTCGTGCTCACGCTCGGGCACGACGCCGCCCCGTGCGCCCTGGCCGCCGCCCGCGACGGGAAGCACCTCGCGGTCGGGCGCGAGGACGGCGCGCTCGAGCTGTGGGACGTCCCCGCGCGCACCCGCGTGAAGGTCCTGAACGGGGTCGGCAAGCCGGCGCGCCGGGTCGGGATCTCGCCCGACGGCGGGGTCGTCGTCGCGGCGATCTCCGGGTTCGGGCTCGCGCGCTGGGCCCCCGCGCGCAGCGACGCGAAGGGCCACGCGCTCGAGGACTGGCTGGACCCGCAGGCCGTGGGGCTCCGGCGCGACGGGACGGTCGTGGCGCTCTACCCCCGCAACTTCGCGGAGTGGCGCGCCGAGGAGGACAAGCTCCTCCGCGGGACGACGGAGGACCAGGCGGCGGCGGCCGTCCTGTTCGGGGACGGGGAGCGCGGGCTCTACGCGCACCGCCCCCCCGCCACCCTGCTCGCGGGCCTCCAGATCGTCGCGCGCCAGAGCGGCTGGCTGAGCAAGGGGCACGGCGGCCCGGTCACGGCGCTCGTCGAGCGCGCCGGCGACGACCTCGCGACGGCGGCCCGCGACGGGTCCGTGCGCGCGTGGCGCGGCGACGCGCCGCCCGAGCGGCTCGCGAGCGCCTCGGCCGCCTGGCCCGAGACGCTCGTCGAGGTCCAGGGCGCGCTCTGGTCGGGCTGGTCGGACGGGCGCGTGCGGGACGGCGCCGGGGGCGAGCGCGCCGCGCTCCCGGCGCCGGTCCTCTGGCTCGGGGGCCGCGGCGGGCGCGTCCTCGCCGCGGCCGGCGTCGCGGTGGTCGCGCTCGACCCGGCAGACCCCGACGCCGCGCCCGAGGTCGTCGCCCCGGGCACGGGCGACCCGCTCGGCGGGGCCGCGCTCGTGGGCGAGGACGGGGTCGTGACGTGGACGCGCGCCGAGCCCGGGGCCCAGGGCGAGCTGATCGTGTGGGCCGGCGGCGCGCCGCGCGTGCGCGCGCCGGTGGGGGCGGTCCGCGCGCTCGCGTCGCCCATGCGTGACGACCTGCCCGCGCTCCTCGGCGAGGCCGACGGCAAGCTGCGCTGGGTCGACCTGCGGCGCGGCCGCGAGGTCGCGCTCGTCGCGGGCCACGAGGCCGCGGTGACCTGCGCCGCGCTCTCGCCCGACGGCCGCCTGGCGGTCACGGGCGGGCGCGATCGGACGCTCCGCCTCTGGTCGCCCGAGGACCGCGGCGCGCTCGGGGTCGTGACCCTGACGCGCTCGGCCGACGTGCCGACGGCGCTGCGCTTCACGGACGACGGGGCCGCGCTCCTCGTGGGCACGGCCGGCGGGCTCGTCGTCCGCCTCGCGCTCGCCGGGCGCTGAGCTACTCGACCCGGGCCTCGGCGCGCGCGACGCGCTCGGGGCGGCGGTCGGCCAGCTCCCAGTAGCGGCGGAAGCGCGCGATCTCGGGCGCGTCGAAGGCGAGCAGCTCGGCCGCGAAGCGGGCCGCGAGCGGCTGGTAGAGCACGTCCACCTCGAGCGCGAGCGGGCCCGCCGCCTCGCCCACGGGCAGCGCGAGCGCGACGGTCGCGCCGCCCGGCCCGAACCCCGGGTCCTCGGCCACGCCGACGGGAGCGGTCGCCGCCGCGTCGGGGTGGTCGGGGCGCCAGCCCCGCGGGAGCAGGCGGTCGTCCTTGAGGAAGCGCGCCCCGCGCCGGACGCGGAACGTCGGCCGGCCCGCGGGGTCGGCCATGATCGCCTCCCACACGACGACGTCGTCGGGGCCCGCGACCCGCCCGCGGTGCGGCTCGATCGGCCCGCCCACCTGCTCGCTCGCGCGCACGGCGCCGCCCGCCCCCACGAGGCGCCCCGCGTCGTCGTGGCCGCCGCTCTCGAACACGACGCGCCCCGCGCCGTCCGTGACCCGCACCCGCAGCCACAGCCGGCGCAGCGGGAAGCCCGTGGGCACCTTGTGGCCGGTCAGGTTCTCGACGCGGACCCGGCCCAGGAGCGTCGCCCCCTCGCGCGCGACGCCCTCGAGCGCGAGCCGGGCGGTCCTCGTCTGGAGCTGCTCGCGCGCGCGCGCGAGCGTGTCGCCGAACGCCTCGGGCGGCGCGTTCACGCCGAGCTCCGCGCCGTGGTCGCGGAAGATCGCGGGCAGGAGCGTGTTCCCGCCCACGAGCACGTGGCGGCCGAACGGCGCGCGCGGGTCGATCCCCGGGAAGTCGCGCCCGCCCGGGTTGCGGGCGATCTTCGTCACGATCATGGCGCCCGACGCGTCGGTGATCGGGAAGTGGCACGACGCGCACGAGGCCGGGCTCGCGCCGGGCGTCGGGGCCTCGTCGCGGAAGTCCGAGTTGCGCCACTCGAGGTAGGAGGCCTGCTCGACGAGGCGGTGCCCCGTGTGCGTCCCGTCCGGCTCGAGCGTGGCGGCGATCTGCACGTGGCAGGTCGCGCAAAGCCCCGCGCTGCGCATGTGCGTCGCGTGCGTCGGGGTGAAGCCCGTGAACCGCTGCATGGCGGTCGGGAACGGGTCGGCGTGCGGCCCGTAGATCTTGCGCTCGTCGCCGATCTTCCAGCCGCCCGCGAAGCTCTCGGGCTTGCCCAGGTTCGCGGGGTCGATCTGGTGGCACACCGTGCACGACACCCCGTCGCGCGCGAGCTGGCCGAGCGCGTCGTCGCGCCCGAGCAGCGCGAGGTTCACCGGGAGGTCGCGCCGGCGCGCCTCCTCGGCCGCCATGGGCAGGTGGCAGCGCGCGCAGTCGGCCTCGATCTCGGCCCGCGCGGCCGGCGTCGCCGCGACCTCGGCCGCGACGGCCGCGCGCCACAGCGGGTCGCGCGCCGCGTTCGCCTTCATGCTCGAGCGCCACAGGTCGAAGGGCGCGACCGAGCGGCCCGCCGAGTCCCGCATGGCCTGGGCCCCGGGCGCGCTCGCGTGGCAGCGCGCGCACGCGAGCGAGGTCGCGAAGTGGCCCTCGAGCACGTTCGCGGGCGCGGCCACGTGGCCCTCGCCGGCGAGACCCTCGACGACGAGGCCCGGGGCGGCGTCCTGGCCGTGCGCGCGGGGCGCGAGGTGGCGGGCCCCCGCGAGCGCGAGGAGCGCGAGCGCGGGCACCGCGAGGAGGAGGGCGAGGGTCGAGGTGCGTCGCATGGGTCCCTCCGGGGGCGAGGTCGCGCAGGGGGGCGAGCGTCGGATCGCGCGGGCGCGCGGCGCGGATCGCCGCTCCGGAACGCCGCCCCGGAACGCCGCGCGCGAGCTTCGCATTCCCGGCCCGGGCGCGCCGCCGGCGCGGGAGCGCGCCTGCGGCCCCGGCGTGTCTCGCGCGCGTGACCCGGCCGCGCAACCCGCCGGACACCGTCCCGCGCGCGGGAGCCTGTCCCTCGCTGGTCCCGCGGGCGGCCGGCTGGCAGAGTGCCGGCATGACGCCACGCCTCGAGGCGGCCCTCGCGCGGGCCCGGGACGACCTGGCGCGCTGGCTCGCGCTCGGGCCCGGCGCGCGCGCCGCGGCCGCGGGGTGCGCCCCCGCGCCGGA
>JANJTH010000017.1 GCA_024711205.1 Planctomycetota bacterium
CGGCGCCCGGGCCGGACGGTCGCGCGGCGCGGCGCGCCGCCGCCCCCGCCGCGGCGCGCGCGCCCGGGGACCTCGACGAGGTCGCGCGGGCGGGCTCCGAGTCCGGGCGGACCGCGGCGCCGCGCTCGCTCCCGACCATGCGGGGCGCCCGGGCGAGCGACCCGCCGAGCGCGGCCGGCGACGACGCCGCCCTCGACGACGAGCGCCGCCCGCTCCGCGAGGTGCTCCCGGGCTACCGGCTCGAGACGCGGCTCGGCGGCGGCAGCCGCGGCGGCGTCGCGGTCTACCGCGCGACCCAGCGCTCGCTCGACCGCCCGGTGGCGATCAAGGTCCTGCTCGCCAAGGGCGAGGGGGACCAGCGCGCCGTCGCGCGGTTCCTCCGCGAGGCGCGCGCGATCGCGCGCCTGCCGCATCCGGGGATCGTCACGATCCACGACGTGCTCCGGCGCGGCCCGCTCCGCGCGATCGTCATGGAGCTCGTGGGCGGCGGGAGCCTCGCGGACCGCCTGGAGGCGGGCCCGCTCCCCGCGGACGAGGCGCTCGAGATCGGGCTCGCCGTCGCGCGCGCGCTCGCGCACCTCCACGCCCACGGCGTCGCGCACCGCGCCGTGACGCCGGGCAACGTGCTCCACGCGCCCGAGGTCGACGCCTACAAGCTCACGGGGTTCGCGTTCGCGACCGCGCCCGGCGGCGAGCGCGCGGGCGACACGACCGTCCTCGAGGGGCCGAGCGAGCACCTCGCCTTCGCGCCGCCCGAGCTGCTCGCGGACGAGGGGGGCGGCGACGCCCGCAGCGACGTCTACGGGCTCGGCGCGACGCTCTGGGCCTGCCTCGCCGGGCGGGCCCCCTTCGCCGGCCCGACCGCGAGCCACGTCGCCGCCGCCGTCCTGCGCGACGACCCGCCGCCGCTCGTCGGCGTGCCGCCCGCCCTGCGCCGGGTCCTCGGGCGCTGCCTCGCGAAGGCCCCCGGCGGGCGCCTCCCCGACGGCGCCGCGCTCCTCCACGAGCTCGCCGCGTGCCGCGCGGCCCTGGGCGAGGGCGGGCGTTGACCCCGGGGCCCGCGTGAGCGGCGCGCCCGCCCGGAGCGCGGGGCGGCGCCTCACCCTCGCGAAGGGGGTCCGCTTCACGTGCCGGGGCTGCGGCGACTGCTGCCGCGACTGGCCGGTCGCGCTGACGCCCGCCGAGGTCGCGCGCTACCGGGCGCGCGACTGGGCGCCGCTCCTCGGGCCGGACCCGGGCGGCCCGGGCGAGGACGTCGTCTACGAGGCGCCCGCGCACGGCGGAGCGCCGGGGCACTTCCTGCGCCGCCGACCCGACGGCACGTGCCTGTTCCTCGACGCGGACGCGCGCTGCCGCATCCACGCGACCTACGGCGAGGCGGACAAGCCGCTCACCTGCCGCCTCTATCCGTTCGGCTTCGTCGACGTCGAGGGGCGCGACCGCCCGGCCTGCGGCGCGGCCTTCACGTGCTCGTCGGTCGCCGCCGGGGACGGCGCGCCGATCACGCAGCGCCGCCGCGAGCTCGACCTCCTGCGCGAGGAGCTCGTCGCGGTCCGCCCGCCCGCGGTCCGCCCCGGCCCGTTCACGTTCGACCGCCGCCGCTCCTACGCGCCCGCCGACGTCGAGCTCGTCCTCGACCTCGTGGCCGCCGAGCTCGAGGACGCGGGGCGCCCCTTCCCCGAGCGGATCCTCGCCGCGACGCACTTCCTCACGCTGCTGACGAGCTCGTCCCTCCCGACGCTCGGGGGCGAGACGCCGCGCAAGCTCGTCGCCTCGTTCGCCGCGGGGGTGCGCGACCAGGCCCGGCGCGGGCTCCTCCGCGCGCCCGTGCGCGCGCCGCCGCTCCCCGAGCGCCTGCTCCTCCGGCAGCTCCTCGCGCTCGCGGCGCGCCGGGACCCGGTCACGCTCCACGGCGCGGGGGAGCTGCGCCGCGCGCCGCGCCGGCTCGGCAACCTGCTCTCGGGGCTCGCGTTCCTCGCGGGCGACGGGTCGTGGCGCCCGGTCGCCCGCGACCGGCGCGTGAGCGTGGGCCGCGTGCGCCGCGAGGCGCCGCCGATCGACCCCGCCTCGCCCGAGGCCGACGGCGCGCTCACGCGCTACTTCGTCGCGCACCTGACCGCGCGCACGACGCTCGCCCCGTGGTTCGCCGTGCCCGAGGTCCTCGCCGGGCTCGGGCTCCTGCTCCGGCAGTACCCGCTGATCCTCCTCTTCGCGCGCGGGGCCTGCCTCGCGCGCGGCGGGGCGCGCGTCGAGCGCGACGACCTCGCGGCCGCGCTCCGGCAGGCCGACTGGAGCTTCGGCCACATGCCCTGGACGCGCGGGCCGATCGGGCGCGTCCGCGCGCGCCTGCTCGAGCGCGTCGACCGCGCGCTCGCGCACGTGCCGTGGGCCGCGGAGCGCCCGCGCGGGGCCGCCGCGGCGGGCGCGGCGCCGTGACCGAGATCGAGTGCGTCGAGTGCGGGCGCGCGTTCCGGTTCGACCCCGACGAGCGCCGCCGCTACGCCGAGGCCGGCTACGGGCCGGACAATCCGCTCGAAGTGGAGCTGCGCTACAACACGTCCACGCCGCATCGCCGCCTCGCGCTGGCCGTCGC
>JANJTH010000664.1 GCA_024711205.1 Planctomycetota bacterium
GGGCCTCCCGGGGCGCCGCCGGCGCGGCGCGCGGCCGACGGGCGCGCGCGGGCCGGCGCGGGCCGCGCGCGAGCACGAGCAGCTCGGTCACGGTGTGGTTCGAGTCGCCCTGCCCCGAGTGGAGGAGCGGGTACGGCCGCAGCTCGACCTGCTCGTAGGCGGCGCGGAACAGCCCGAGGAAGCGATCGCGCGCGGCGCGCCGCGAGGCGCCCCGGTCGCGCCAGGCGCGCAGCGCGAGCCCGTTCTCCTCGCCGTAGCTGAGCACGAGCGCGGCCCCGCGCGCGGCCGTCCCGCTCGCGACCTGCGCGAGCTCGCGCTCGACCTGCCCGCGCACGCAGAACCCCGAGCGAGCCCGCGCGGCGCGCGTCGGGTAGCGCCCCTTCGTGGGAGCCCCGCCGCGGACCTCGAGCGCGGGGTAGTCGTAGACGGTGAGCACCTCGAGCGCGTGGTAGAAGCGCGAGTAGTGGTCCGCCGTGTAGGGCGGGTCGGCGTAGACGCAGGCGACCTCGCCCGCGCGCGCGAGCGCGTGGCGCCAGTCGCCCACGAGCACGCTGTGGGCGTGGCCGCGGGGGCGCTCGCGGACGGCGGCCGTGATCGCGCGCGAGTAGGCCGCGAGCTTGGACGGGATCGAGAGCGCGCGGCGCGCGAGGACGGCCTTCACCTCGGCGTCGCGGCCGAGCCCGCGCGGCTGGCAGAAGTGGCTCGTGGCCGACGTCGCGACGCTCACGGCGTGGAGGAGCGCGGCCAGGTGGTGCCGCGCGAGCCGGGCGCCTCGCGGTCCGCCCGTCCGGGCCAGGTCGTCGATCGCCCAGCGCAGCGCGTCGACCGCGATCGCCTGCCGGACGCCCAGGTAGACGTTGGGGTAGTAGGTGGACGCGAGCGCGTAGGGGAACGTCCCGGGCGCGCGGCGCCGCGCGTGGACGGCCGCGCGCGCGCAGAGGGCCGCGGCGCCCGCGAGCGGGCCCGTGGCCGGGGGGTCCGCGACCTCGAGGAACCGCGGCGTGCCCTCGAGCGCGAACGCCCGGTAGGCGCGCGCGAGGGCGGGCTCGACCCCGGGCCCCTTCGCGGGTGCCGCGGGGGGTGGCGGCGCGAGGCAGGCCGGGGGCGGCCCGGCGTCGTAGGCGTCGCGCCAGGGCCCCGGGTCGTCGCCGTCGCCGGCGGCCGGCTCGAGCCCGACCGCGCGCACGAAGGCGTCCTCCGCGGCGACGGCGGGCCGGAGCGCGTCGAGGAGCGCGTCGCGGTTCCGGCGGTAGGCGGGGCCCAGGTCGGCCTCGGGGTCGGGCGCGAGGTCGAGGGGCGGGCTCAGGTAGCCCTCGGCGATCGCCGCCGCGTAGGCCTGCACGTCGTTCGCGACGACCGGCCGCGTGGCGGCCAGGGCGTGCGCGACCGCGCCCGTCCCCGACATGAGGTCGAGCGCGGGCCCGGTCCCCGGCGCGACGTCGGAGACGGCCTCCACGATCTCGCCCAGGAGCCGGGTCTTGGCGCCCATGTACCAGATCGTCCGCACCGACACCCCGAGCCACTAGATCTAGTGGGTAGATCGTGGAAAAGTCGACTGGTTGTACTTCGGATATCGGCAGAACTCCAGGCCAGATGGAGCCCTCCCGCGCTCGCGTCGGGGACGGCCGCCCGTGGTCAGGTTGTGGAGAACCCGGGGGGAGCCCGCGCGTAGATTTTTCAGGGCAAGGGGTTGCCCCGAGCGGACGGCTCCGGGCGGACCCGCCGGCGTCCCCGGCCCCGCCCCGCGGGGGCGGGGACCAGGGATCGTGGTGGATCGGCGCTCGACCTCAAGCCGTCGGGGCTCGACAGGCCCCTCGCCACGCCTCGACGAGGCAGTTCTCCCCAGGGTGGGGAGGAATTGTGGAGAACTCGGCGACCACCGGGCCCACAACCCCGCGGGCCGGCCCGGGGCGCGGGCCGCGGGTCAGCGCGGCGGGGGCAACCCCGGGTCCGCGGGGCGGGCGCCCGCGCCCGGCTGCCCGGGCGACGGCGGCGGGGGCCGCTCGGGGAACCACAGCCGCTTCGAGATCACGAGGGGGCCCTTCCCGTCGAGCTCGACCGTGGCCTCGCCCTCCGTGCGCGTCTGCCGGAGCCGCGCCTCGCCCTCGAGGTGGACCTTCGCGAGCTTGCGCGCCGCGAGGTCGAACCACAGGGACCCGGAGAGGACGGCCCGCATGCGCGGCGCGTCGGGCTCGTCCCCGACCGGGCCCGCCACGTCGAGCCGGAGGTCGACGACCGCGTAGTCGCCCGGCGCCGCGTCGGGCTCGAGGCGCTCGCCGCGCGCGACGCACACGAACGACGCCGTCGCCTCGCCCTCGGCGCGCGCCAGGCCCGACCCGAGCGCGGCGCGCAGGGCCTCCGCGTCGACGGCCCAGCGGGCGCCGGGCGCGACCGGCTCGCGGGGCAGGAGCGCCTCCCAGCGCTCGGTGAATCCCTCGTCGTCGAGCGCCTCGCGGGGGATCGCGACGCGGTCCTCCTCGGGGAGCCGGGCGCGCCGGCGGCCCTCGCGGTCCCGGCCCACGAGCACGCGGCGCTGGTGGAGCGGCGAGGGCGTGCGCTCGAGCGCGCGCGCCCCGGGCAGGCGCAGGCCGTCCCAGGCCTCGAGGAAGCGCCGCTCGACCTGGTCCACGCGGTCGCCCGCGCAGGCGCCCACGCGGTCGCGGTAGCGGCGCAGGACGACCTGCTCCTGCTCGCTCGTGCGATCGAGCCCGACGGACGCCGCGACGAGGCGCAGGCGCAGGACGAGCGTCATGCGCGCCTCGACCTCGAGCCGGTCGCCCTCGGCGTAGCGCGGGCGGAGGTCGACCGCCTCGCCCGGGACACCTGGCGGCGCGGGCTCCGGCCCGCCCTCCTGCGCCCGCGCAGGCCCGGCCGCGAGCCCGCTGGCCACCGCGAGGGCGAGGGCGAAGGCGAAGGCGAGGGCGCGGGCGAGGCCCGGCGCGAGCGTGGCGCGGGCCCCGCGCGGCTGCCTCACGCGGGCTGCGTCGCCTTCGCCGCCCTCGTCTGGGCCGGCCGCCCGCCGAGGAGCGCCCACACCTCGTCCTCCTCGAGCGTCCGCGCCGACCGCTTCGCCGCCTCGAAGATCCGGTCGACCGCCTCGGTCGTCGCCTCGACCCCGCGCCGCTCGAGCCAGAACTGCACGTTGCTGCGCCCGCTCATGGGGCCGATCGCGATCCGCTGCTCGAGCCCGAACTCGTCGGCGGGGACGCCCGAGTAGACGCGGTTCGCGAGCCAGGTGTCGCCCTTCTTGAACGCCTTGATCACGGCCGCCGCGTGGACGCCGGTCGCGGTCTCGAACGCGTCCGGCCCCACGACCGGGTAGTTGCGCGGGATCGGGACGCGGCAGGCCGCGCTCACCTTCTCGACGTAGCGCGGGAGCGCCGTGAGGTCGATCGCCGGGTCGAGGTAGCCCATGAGCCGCAGGTTCACGAGGAGCTGGTCGGTCGCGGTGTTGCCGCAGCGCTCGCCGATCCCGAGCGCGCACCCGTGGACCTGGTCGACCCCCGCCTCCACGGCCGCGAGCGCGTTGACGAGCCCGAGCCCGCGGTCGTTGTGGCCGTGCCAGTCGAGCTTCACGCCCGCGACGCCGGACGCGGCCACGAGCCCCCGCATGTGCCGCACGAGGGCGTGGACGCCGCGCGGCTCGATGTGCCCCACCGTGTCGCAGATCACGAGCCGGCGCGCGCCGTGGTCGAGCGCGGTCCGGTAGAGGAGGTCGATCGTCTCGGGGCGGGCGCGCGCCGTGTCCTCCGTCACGAACATGACCTCGAGGCCCTCGCGCGCGGCGAGGTCGAGCGAGGCGCGGACGGTCGCGAGCATGCGCGCCTCGTCCCAGTCCTCCGTGTACTTGCGGATCTCGGAGCTGCCGATGAACAGCGCGCACGCGATCTTCACGCCGGTCGCCTGGCTGATCCGCGCGATCGCCTCGACGTCGCCCGGGACCGTGCGCCCGGCGCAGTTCGGACGGAGCCGGAGCTTCGCGTCGCGGACCTCCTCGACGAGGCGCGTCACGTCGGCGACGGCCCGCGGGCCGGCCGCCGGGAGCCCGA
The DNA here is from genome assembly GCA_024711205.1 of Planctomycetota bacterium. Taxonomy (GTDB): domain Bacteria; phylum Planctomycetota; class J058; order J058; family J058; genus JANJTH01. Next base: position 4,050 of record JANJTH010000664.1, read on the forward strand.
CGTCGGCCGTCGCCATGCCGAGCGCCTCCATGAGGTGCAGGAGCTCCAGCTTGTCCTCGATCGCCGGGTCGTGGACCGACGGCGACTGCAGGCCGTCGCGCAGCGTCTCGTCGTCGAGCGTGACCCAGGCGCGCGCGGGCCGGGGCTCGACCTCGTTCCAGTCGTAGATCAGCGCGCGGGTGTCGTCTCCGGGCACGGCGCCACCTCCAGCCCCCAGGGTAACCCCTGGCCGGCGGCCCGCGCAGCGCCGCCTCGGCCCAGGAGGGGCGCGTTTGCCCGGGGTCAATCGCGCCCGGACCCCGGCTCGGCCTCGAGGTCCGCGTCGAGCAGGTCGCGCAGGCGCTGGTGGACGCCGGGGGGGAGCCCGGGGCGGGCGGCCTCGAGCCGCGCGGCCGCCTCCTCGCGCCGGCCCTCGCGGAGCAGGAGCCGGACCTCGAGCGAGGCGCCCTGCTCGGGCTCGAGCCCGAGCTCCCGGGCCCGGGCGACGAGCGGGGGGACCTGCTCGAGCGCGGGCCCGCCCTCGAGCAGGCAGGCCTCGGCGAGGTGGACGACCGCGCCGCGGAGCAGCTCGCGCGTGTCGCGCGGCTGGACCGGCTTCACGCCGTCGTGGCTCAGCGGGGCGGCGGCGAGCGCCTCGACGGCGGCGAGCCGCCGCGCCGCCCACGCCGCCGCCCGCGCCCCGTCGCCCCGCTCGAGCAGGTGGGACACCGCGACCTTGAGCAGGCGCTCCGGCTCACTGTACCCGGCGGCGAGGAGGTCCTCGACCTGCGCGAGCGCCGCGCGCTCGTCGACGTGCAGGCGCGCCGCGGCGAGCCGGAGCTGCGCCGACTCCCGCACCTCCCGCGCCACCTCGCCCCCGGCGACCGCGAGGACCCGCTCGAGGTCCTCGACCGCGCCCGCCTTCCCCGCGGGCCCGTCGAGGTGCGAGCGCGCGATCCCACGCACGAGCCAGCCCGCCCAGTCGTCCGGGTTCCGCGCCACGTAGTCGTCGACCACGCCGTCGCGGAGCAGCCTGGCGAGCGCGCTCGACTCGAGGGACAGGTTCGTGCCCCCGCGGATCCCGTGGAGCCACACCTCGAGCCCGTCCCGCGCCTTGCCCTGCTGGATCGCCGCGAAGCCGCCCAGGCCGAGCGCGAAGCCGAGCTCCGCGGGCGGGCGGAACAGCGGGTCGATCCGGCGCGCGCAGCGCAGGTAGGCCGTGATGTTCCGGAGCTCGTGGGCGTCGATCTCCGCCGTGCAGGCGGCCGTGAGCAGGGGGAGCGCCGCGGGCGGCGGCGGGCGGCCCGTGAGCCGCTCGACCGCGAGGCAGGCGTCGGCCTGCCGCCGCACGAGCCGGCCGGCGCGGCGCGCGATCGCGTCCGGGGCGCCGGCCAGCGCCGCGAGCAGCGCGGGGGCCTCCGCGCGGGCGAGCTCGGGGTCCGTCGCCGCGAGCTCGGACAGGCGGGCCACGAGCGGGTCGGCGTCGCCGCGCGCGGCGAGCGCG
>JANJTH010000331.1 GCA_024711205.1 Planctomycetota bacterium
GCGCCGCCCGGCCCCGGGCGCGCGCTGGTGGCCTGGGCCCCGGTCACCCGGCCGCCCCGTCGCCCTCCCGCGCCCACAGGGCCCGGTACTCGGCGCCGACCGCGTCGTCGCGCGCGAGCAGCTCCGCGTGGCGCCCGGCCGCGCACACGCGCCCGCGCTCGAGCTGGACCACGCGGTCGGCCCGGGCCGCCGTCGCGTCGCGGTGCGTGACGACGAGCGCCGTCGGCCGCCGCCCCCCCTCGCGCAGCCGGCGCCACAGGCGGTCCTCGTTCTCGGCGTCGAGCGCGGCGGTCACGTCGTCGAGCACGAGCAGCTCCGGCCTCCCGTAGAGCGCGCGCGCGAGCGCCAGGCGCTGCCGCTGCCCGCCCGAGAGCCCGCGCCCGCGCGGGCCGAGCGCGTGGTCGAGCCCCCCCGGGAGCGCCGCGACCTCGGCCGCGAGCCCCACGAGGTCGAGGACCTCCGCGAGCCGCGCCGGGTCGTCGGGGCGCCCGAGCAGGATGTTCTCCCGCACCGTGGCCGCGAGCAGCACGGGGTCCTGCGGGACCCACCCGATCGAGGCCCGGGCCCGAGGCCCGTCGAGCGCCGCGAGCGGCGCCCCGCCGAGCGTGACCTCCCCCGCGTCGGGCGCGACCGCGCCGCCCACGACCCGCGCGAGCGTCGACTTCCCCGCGCCGATCGCGCCCACGAGGGCCACGACCTCGCCCGGGGCGACCTCGAGCGACACGTCCTCGAGCGCGGGCCGGCGCGCGCCGGCCCCCACCTGGCCCTCGGGCGCCGCCCCCTCGTCGCCCGGCGCCGGCCCCTGCGGCAGCTCGTCCCAGGCGTGCGTCACGCCGCGCACGGTCACGCCCGGCCCCGCCGGCGCGGCGCCGCCCGTCCGCGCGAACGCGCCGCCCTCGCCCGCGCGGTCGTAGCCGTCGATCGCGTCGAGCCGGTCCATGCACACGAACGCCTGCCGCCCGGTCACCAGGAGGTTCGGCAGGTCCATCATCGGGCCGAGCAGGAGCCCCAGGTAGAGGTAGAAGGCGAAGAAGTCGCCGAGCGCGAGCGTGCCGTCGATCACGCGCAGGCCGCCCACGACCACGACGACGAGCTGGCCGACGACGTTGAGCGCCTGGAAGAACACGCCGAGCAGCACCCACAGGCGGTTCAGCCGGACCTCGGCGTCCGCGCGCCGCGCGAGCTGCCGCGCGAGCGCCCGCTCGAGCCGCGGGCCGGCGGCGTGCGCCTGGACGGTGGTCACGCCCGAGAAGGCCGCCTCGAGCAGGTCGCTCGTGGCGCTCGCCTCGGCCCGCTGGGCCGAGGTCGCGCGGCCGAGGCCGCGATGGAGCGCCAGGTAGACGGCGACCATCGCGGGGACCGGGAGGAGCGTCCAGAGCGCGAGCGCGCGGTCGAGCCAGAGCATGACCGCGAGGCACACGACGACGCGCGTGCCCGAGTCGAGCGCCCGGAACAGCCCCGAGCAGCAGAACCAGGCGATCTTCGGGTAGCCCGCCACGTCGTCGGTGAGCCGCGTGATCAGGTCGCCCGTGCGGAACCGGGCGAAGAACCGGTGCCCCTTGGGGAGCAGGCGCGCGAACGTGCGCTCGCGCACGTCGCGCTCGAGCTTCGCGTTGACGAGCGCGCGCAGGCCGGGGTAGAGCGCCGCGACCCAGCGCGCGAGCCCGATCGCGAGGAGCACCCACACGACGCGCGAGACCGTCGTCGCCACGGTCGCCGCGGCGTCGCCTGCCCCGGCCGCGCCGGCCGCGCCCGCGAGGAGCGGCGTGAGCTCGCGGCGCAGGACCTCGAGCACGTGCCCGAGCACGAGCGGGTAGGCGAGCGTGACGCCCGCCGAGACGAAGGTCATGACGAACAGCACGAGCACCCAGGCCCGATGCGGCCGCCACACCCGGGCGATCCAGCGCGCGCGCCGCGCGAGCTCGCTCGCGCCCCCGCCCAGGCCGCTCATGTCGCCACCCCCGCGCCCTCGAGCGCCGGCCGCCGGCCGGAGCCGCCGGCATCGGCGCCCTCGAGCTCGGTGAACTGCAGGCGCGCGAGCCGGCGGTAGGCGCCGCCGCGCGCCCACAGCGCCTCGTGCGTGCCGCGCTCGACGACCCGCCCGCCCTCGACGACGACGATCTCGTCGCAGCGGCGCACGGTCGCGAGCCGATGCGCGACGACGAGCGCGGTGCGGCCCTCGAGCAGGCGCTCGACGGCCCGCGCGATCCGCGCCTCGGTGCGCGGGTCGACGGCCGAGGTCGCCTCGTCGAGCACGAGCAGGTCGGGGTCGTGCACGAGCGCGCGCGCGAGGCTCAGGAGCTGCCGCTCGCCGTGCGAGAGGTTCTGCCCGCGCTCGGTGAGCGCCGCGTCGAGCCCGCCCGGGAGCCGGTCCACGAGCGCCTGCGCGCCCGTGAGCGCGAGCGCCCGCGCGAGCGCCGCCGGGTCGGCCTCCTCGTCGAACACGGTCAGGTTCTCGCGGACCGTGCCCGGGAACAGCGTGACCTCCTGGAGCACGAGCCCGCAGCGGCGCCGCCAGGCGTCGCGGTCGAGCGCGCGCAGGTCCTCGCCGTCGACCGTGATCCGGCCCGCGGCCGGGTCGTGGAAGCGCAGGAGCAGGCCCACGAGCGTCGACTTCCCGCCGCCCGACGGCCCGACGAGCGCCACGCGCTTGCCGCGCGGGACCTCGAACGAGACGTCGTGGAGCACGGGCCGCCCCGCCTCGTAGGCGAACGACACGCCCTCGAGCCGGACGCCCTGGGCCAGGCGCCCGACCGGGCGGGCGTCGGGGGCCCGCGCGACCTCGGGCTCGAGCGCGAGGATCCCGAGCACGCGCTCGGCCGAGACGAGCCCCTGCTGGACCTGGCTCACGAACTCGCTCAGGAGCGCGACCGGCATGAAGGCCTGCCGCACGTACTCGATGAACACGACGAGCGTCCCGAGCGTGAGCGCGCCCGCGACGACCTGCGCGGCGCCCACGCCGATCACGGCGGCGACGAGCGCCGTCTCGGCGAAGGCGAAGAACCCCCACCAGCCCTGGTTGAGCAGGCTCGCCCGCGCGTCGAGCCGGTAGCGGCGCTCGTCGAGCGCCTCGAGCCGGGCGGCGACGGCCGGGCCGTAGTCGTGGTGCTGGATCACGGCGATCCCCTGCACGACCTCGGCCACGTGCGCGGTGATCGCGGCCAGCGCGCGGCGCGTCTCGGTGTAGAGCCGGCGCACGAGCCGCACGAACCCGACCGTCGCGAGCACGAGCAGGAGGAGGACCGGCGCCGTCACGAGCGTGACGCGCCAGTCGAACACGAGCATGGTCGCGAAGATCCCGACGAACGTGAGCACGGCGCGGAGCGCCTGGAGCGCGGTCGCCGTGAACAGGTTCTTGAGCGCCTCGGTGTCCGACTCGACGCGGGCGAGCAGGCGCCCGACCGGGTACTCGCGGAAGAAGCCCGGGTCGAGCCCGAGGATCTTCGCGAACAGGTCGGCCTTGAGCCGGAGCACGATCGCGACGCCGACGCGCCCCATGAGCAGCCCGAGCGTCGCCTCGAGCAGGAACCCGAGCACGACCGCGGCCACGAACAGGCCCGCGAGCGCGAGCACCCCGCGCGCGTCCGGCGCGACGGGGATCGACAGCGCACGCGGCGCGAGCGGCGCGCCGCCGGCCGTGGCGGCGAGGTCGACGAGCTGCCCGAGGAGGAGCGGGCCGGTCAGCCCGAGGAGCACCACGAGCACGAGCAGGCACGCGGCCGCGGTCAGCGCGCGCGCGTGCTCGAGCACGTAGGGGCGCGTCCGCCGCAGCACCTCGAGCGCGCCGAGCTGCCGGACCCGGTCCGGCCCGGCCTGGGCGTCGTCGTCGTCCTCCGCCGCGCCCGGAGGAGGTCCCTTGCGCGGGCGGTCCGGGGCCGGCCGGTCTCCCTCCGGTCGGCCGGCCGGTCCCTGCCCTCGCTCCTCGCCAGGCGGCGGTCCGCTCCGCGCTCGGTCCGGGGCCGGCCGGTCTCCCTCCGGTCGGCCGGCCGGTCCCTGCCCTCGCACCTCGCCAGGCGGCGGTCCGCTCCGCGCTCGGTCCGGGGCCGGCCGGTCTCCCTCCGGTCGGCCGGCCGGTCCCTGCCCTCGCACCTCGCTCAAGCGCACCCCTTCGCCGCGCGCGCCCCCGCGGGGGGGGCGGCGCGCCGGGCTCGTCGTCCGAAGTGTAGCGCGGGCGGTTCGCCGCGCTCGCGCGGCGGCCGGCCGCGGTCGCGCTCTCCGACGGGCTCCCGGGCGGCGACTGTCGCCCCTCGCGCCCGGGCCCGCTCGTGCGGGCGGCGCACGGGCCGGCTACTCGGGGGCGAGCGAGAAGGCTCGGCTGTCCGCGTCCCAGCGGACGCGGCCCCGGGCCCCGGCCCACCAGGCGGCCCAGCGCGCGGCGACCGCGGCGCGGTCGCCCGCGAGGTCGTCGGCGCCCTCGCCCGCGAGCCCGACGCCGCCGCGCAGGCGCGCCAGGTGCGCGTGGACCCGCTCGACGAGGAGCAGCGGCGCCTGCGCGTCCGCGAGCACCTCGACGAAGGCGTCGTAGGCGGCCGGGTCGCCCAGGCCGTGGAGCGCGAGCGCGGCGAGCGCGCGGACCTCGCCCGTCGCGGCGCCCCCGGGCCCCGGCGGCGCCTCGCCCCGCGCGAG
>JANJTH010000350.1 GCA_024711205.1 Planctomycetota bacterium
CCCCCCGCGGGCCGCCGCGCCCACGACCGAGCCCGGGCCGGCCGACCCCAGGCCGACCGGGCCGACCCCCGCGACCGACCCCCGGACGGCCGCGCCGGCGACCGACGCCAGGCCGACCGCGCCCCGGCCTGTCGCGCCGGCGACCGACCCGGTCGGGGCCGAGCCGCGCCGCGCGAAGACGGAGCGGTTCGACCGGATCTCGCGGATCTCGCGCTCGAAGGTGACCCAGTCCGAGTCGCCGGTCGTGATCGAGCGCTCGGGCGTCGACTTCGCCGACGCGCTCCCGCCGGACCGGACCCCGCCCGTGGGCATGCCGCGCCCGGGGACCCCGGCCCAGCAGCCCGCCGCGGGCAAGGACACCGCGGTCGACCTCGACGTCCCGCTCCGCGCGCCGGCCGACGCCGCGCGGCCGGGCGAGCGGCCCGCCGCGGGCGGGCGCCCGGGCGCCGCCGACCCGACGCAGGAGCTCGACGCGCTCGCACCCCGGCCGCAGGCCCCGGCGGTCGGGCCGAGCGCTCCCCAGGCGGCCGCGCCCGCGCGGCCGCTGCGGCCCGCGGAGCCCTCGTCGAGCGGGGAGCTGCCGCTCGACGACGTGGACGACCAGCTCGAGGCGCTCGTGCGCGAGCTGCGCGGCGAGGTCGCTCAGGCCGGGCTCGGCGGCGCCCCGACCCCGGCGGCCGACCCCGCCGTCGACCGGCTCGCGCGGGACCTCCTGCTCGAGCCTGCCTGGTGCGAGGACGTCCTCGAGGCGCTCGAGCAGCGCGGTCGCGCGCTCGTCGTCGGCCCGCCCTACGCGGGCAAGACGTTCGTCGCGCGTCGGCTCGCGATCCACCTGGCCGGGCACCTCGACCGCGTCGTCGTCGTGCGCCTGCACCCCGAGCTGTCGCGCGCCGACCTGCTCGGCGCGGGCGAGCCCCCCGGGCTCGTGCGCGAGCTCGTGCAGCGCGCCCAGGACGAGCGCGAGCAGCGCCACGTCCTCGTGCTCGACGAGCTCGACCGGGGCGACGCCGCGCGCGCGCTCGGCGAGCTCCTGGGCGCCCTCAGCGAGCGCGGCGCCGACGTGGCCTCGGGCCCCGGGCTCTCGCTCCACGTCCCGCGCAACCTCCACGTGCTCGCGACGGCGCGCGAGCTGCCGCACGACCCCGCGCTCGTGGGCCGCTTCCCGATCGTCGGCCTGCCCGCCGACCCCGAGGTGCTGCGCCGCTTCCTCGCCCAGCGCCGCCCCGGCCTCGAGTGGGCCGCCGACCTCCTGCGCACGCTGAACGCGCGCCTCGCCGCGGGCGACCACGGGCTCGCCGTGGGCCACGGCGTGTTCATGGACCCCGACCTCGACGCCGAGCGGCTGCGGCGGACCTGGCGCCGCGAGGTGGCCCCGCTGCTCGCGCTCCACGGCGTCCGCGCGGACGACCTCGAGCTCGACGCGCTGTGGCCGGCGGCTCAGGCCGGGCGGTCGAAGTAGGAGCGGTCCGACCAGCGCCGCGCGAGCCCGAGCCCGGCCAGGGTCTCGCGCGCGAGCGCCATGTCGGCCGCCTCGGTCACGAACGGGTCGACGAGGAGCAGCCCGCCCGGGCGGACGCGCGCGGCCACGTTGCGGACGGCCCGCGCGAGGCTCTCGCCGCGGAAGTAGCCGAGCAGGTTCCGGCACGACACGAGGTCGAACGGGCCCGCGGGGAGCGCGCCCGTGAGCACGTCGCCCTGCTCGAACCGGCAGCGCCGGAGCACCTCGTCCGAGACGGCCGTCGCCCCGTCGTCCAGGCGTCGCAGCCAGCGCGCGGCCGCGGCGTGCGACCAGTCGCGCTGGTGCGGCACGAGCCGCCCGCTCGCGGCGCGCCCCACGTAGGAGGCCTGCCGATCGACGCCGACGAGCTCGACCTCGCGCCCGGCCTCGAGCGCCCCGATCACGAGCGAGAAGGGCTCCTTGCCGGTCGAGCAGGGGACCGAGAGCACGCGCGCCGGGCCCGGCCCGGGCGCCGCCGCCGCGAGCGCGTCGGGCAGGCGCTCCCAGTCGGGCGCGCCCTCGCCGCCCCACATCATGCGCGTCTCGCCCGTGAGCAGGTTCGAGAGCGTCTGCTCGAACGGGTCCATGTCGGCCCACGTCCGCGCGTCGACCCACGAGAACCCGCGCTCGCCCCGGCTCGGCCCGCTCCCGTCGCGCCGGAACGCGTCCGCGTGCTCGGCGTCGGCGAGGCGGCGCAGGTAGTCCTCGACGCTCGAGGACGCGTCGAGGACGGCGAGCAGCTCCTTCACGTAGCGCGACCCCGGGTCGAGGTCGCGCGCGACCGCGAGCGCGAAGGCCCGCAGGCCCTCGAGGGTGGGCGGCCCGGCGGGGGACCAGCTCAGGGCGTCGGGCGCGGCGCGTTCGGTCACGGGGCCTCCTCGGCGGGGTCGAGCTTACGGCCTGGCGTCGCGGCCGGGCCCGGGCCTGGCCGCGGGGCGGTAGAACGGCGCTCCCCGCCGGGGGGGCGCCCCGTCGGGCGCGGGAGGCGCGCGTGACCCAGGACGCCGGGACGGTGCGGGTGTTCACGGACGGCGGCTGCCTCGGCAACCCCGGGCCGGGCGGGTGGGGCGTGCTCCTGCGCGAGCCCGGCGGGGCCGAGCGCGAGCTCGCGGGCGGCGAGGCCCAGACGACGAACAACCGCATGGAGCTGCTCGCGGCGATCGTCGGGCTCGAGGCGCTCGCGGCGGGGCGCCGCGCCGAGGTCGTCTCGGACTCGGAGTACGTGGTCAAGGGCATGACGGAGTGGATGCCCGGCTGGGTGCGCCGTCGCTGGAAGGACGTGAAGAACCGCGACCTGTGGGAGCGGCTCGCGCGGGCCGCCGCGCGGCACGCGCGCGTCGACTGGACGTGGGTCCGCGGGCACGCGGGCCACGCCGAGAACGAGCGCGTCGACAAGCTCGCCAACGACGAGGCGCGCGCCTGGGCGCGCGGCCGCGGCCGGCCCACGCCCGGGCCGCCGGAGGCCGCCCCGGGCGCGCAGGCCGGGCTGTTCGACGGCGCGGCGGGCGCGCGGGCGCCGACCCCCCGCGCCGCGGGCGGCGC
>JANJTH010000376.1 GCA_024711205.1 Planctomycetota bacterium
CGCGGGCGCCGACCCGGGCGAGCCGCGCCGGAGCGGGTCGGGGGCCTCGCGGCGGCTCGACCAGGCGGCGCTCCACGGGCTCGGCGTCCGCCGGCTGACCGAGCGGGGCGGCTGGATCTTCGGCGACCGCGTGCTCGTGGCCGAGCTCGGGCGCGGGAGCGGGATCGCGCGCGTGCTCAAGGGGGTCCGGCTCGTCGACGGCTCGCTCGCCGCCGTCAAGCTGCTCGACCCCGAGGTCGCCGCGGCCGACCCCGACTGGTCTGGCCGGTTCGCGCGCGAGCAGCGGCTCCTGCGCGGGATCGCCCACCCGCACCTCGTGCGGATCCGCGACGCGGGGACGCACGCGGGCGTCCCGTTCCTCGACATGGACTTCGTGGACGGCGAGACGCTCGACCAGGTGATCGACCGCGAGGGCCGCCTCGAGGTCCGGCGCGCCGTCGACACGGCCGCGCAGGTCGCGCGCGGGCTCGACGCGCTGCACCGGCGCCGGATCGTGCACCGCGACGTGAAGCCCGAGAACGTGCTCGTCGACCGGGCCGGCCGGGTGCGCCTGTGCGACTTCGGGCTCAGCAAGCCGCAGGACGACGCGGGCCTCACGCACGAGGGCGAGATCCTGGGGACCGTCGCGTTCATCGCCCCCGAGGTCCTCCAGGGCGACCCGCCCGGGCAGGCGAGCGACCTCTACGCGCTCGGCGTCACGCTGTTCGAGATGCTCACCGGGCAGGACGCGCTCGAGCCGGGCCCGACCCAGGTCATGTTCCAGGAGGCCGTGCGCGGCGGCGCCCAGCGCCGCGCGCTCCTGCTCGTCCCCGAGGTGATCCGGCCCGTCGTCTCGCGCCTGCTCGCCGTCCGCCCCGAGGACCGCTACCCGAGCTGCGCCGAGCTCCTGCCCGACCTCGAGCGCCTGCTCGCGCCGTCGGACCGCGCGCGGCGCTGAGGGGCGCTACCCCGGGCCGCCGGCCGACGCGTGGCCCGCCGCCTCGCGCAGGATCGCGGCCGTCTCGGCCGCCGCGCGGTCCCACGTGAAGTGCGAGCGCACGCGCGCGCGCCCGGCCGCGGCCATGGCCCGACAGCGCGCCGGGTCGCCGAGGAGCGCCGCGAGCGCCTCCTCGAGCGCCGCCGCGTCCCCGGGCGGGACGAGCAGGCCCGTCTCGCCGTCGACGACGGCCTCGACGACGCCCGCCTCGCGGCCGCCCACGCAGGCCGTCCCGCACAGGTTCGCCTCGGCGTAGACGAGCCCGAACGTCTCGTAGGTGTCGTCCTCGGGGCGCGTGCGCGACACGGTCACGAACACGTCCGCGAGCTTGTAGAACACGCCGACCTCGTGGGGCGCGACCTGCCCGTGCCACACGACCCGGTCGGCGACGCCGAGCCGCGCCGCCTGCGCGCGCAGCGCCTGCTCCTCCTGCCCGCCGCCGACGAGCAGGAGCGTGAGGTCCGGGAACCGCCGCGCGAGCGCCGGGAGCACGTCGAGCACGCCGTCGAAGTTCTTGCGCGGGACGAACCGGCCCAGCCCGAGGAGCACCTGCCGGCCCTCGAGCCCGAGCGCGCGCCGCTTCTCGTCCACGCGCTCGGGGGTGGCGTAGTCGTCGATCCCCGGGTCGATCCCGTAGTGGACGGCGTCGACCCCGCGCTCGGCCAGGAGCTCCATCTGCCCGGCCAGCCAGCGCGTGCAGGCGATCACGCGCGCGGCCCCGGTCAGGCCCCACTTCTTGCGGCGCCGCGCGCGCGCGGCCGGCGTCTCGAGGTCGCTCCGGTTGAACCCGTGGATCCCGACCACGTAGGGGACGCCCGCCCGCGCGAGCGCGCCGTAGACGTCGCCGAACCCGACGACCGTGTAGGCGACGAGCACGACGTCGGCGCGGCGCGCGCGGGCCAGCTCGACGACGGCGCGCGCGGCCCGGCGGAGCCGCAGCGGCTTGAGCAGCCCGCGCTTCGTGTCGACCCGCACGACGTCGAGCCCGAGCCGCGCGAACTCGGCCGGGTCGCGGTCGCGGATCGCGACCGTGACCTCGTGCCCCGCCCGCTGGAGCCCGCGGCTGATCTCGGCCGCGTACACCGACGTACCGCCTATGTCCGGCGGGAGCTGGCTCGTGAGCACGAGCACGCGCAGCGGCCGGTCGGGCGGGGGCCCGGTCACGCGCCCGCCTCTCCCCGGGCCTCGGCCGGGGCCCCCGCGGCCTGCGCTCCCCCGGCCGCCGGGGCGCGCTCGCGGCGCGGCGGGAGGCGTGTCGCGGGCGGCAGGGCCGCGCGGCGCGGGTCGACGCGCCCCGGCTCGCGCAGCTCGCGCGAGGCCCCCGGCCCGCGCCGGCGCACGGCGATCAGCTCGGCCGCGATCGCGACCGCGATCTCCTCGACGGTCACCGCGCCCACGTCGAGGCCCACGGGCGCGCGGACCCGCTCGAGCGCGGCCTCGGGCACGCCCTCGTCGCGGAGCCGCAGGAGCAGCTTGCGGATCTTGGCCCGGCTCCCGATCAGGCCCACGTAGCGAGGCTGCTCCTGCGCGAGCGCCCAGCGCAGGCAGGCCAGGTCGTGGCGGTGCCCGCGCGTCACGACGACGACGAACGCCCCGTGCGGCGCGCGGACCCGCGCGAGCAGGTCGGGCCACTCGGCGAGCTCGAGCTTGCAGCCCGGGAACCGCTCGGGCGAGAGGAACTGCGCCCGGTCGTCGAGCACCGTCACCCGGAAGTCGATCGAGCGGGCGAGCGGCGCCAGCGCGTGCGCGACGTGGCCCGACCCGCACACGACGAGGTGCGTCGTGCGGACCGGCTCGAGGAACACGTCGACGCGCCCGCCGCAGATCAGGCCGTGCTCGGGGTCGTCGTTCTCGGTCAGGTCGACCGTGATCGTGCGCGGCGCGTCCTCGGCCAGCACCTCGGCCAGCTCGGCCCACACCTGCCCGTCGACGCACCCGCCGCCCACGGTCCCCACGGCCTCGCCGTCCGGCGTCAGGAGCATCTTCGACCCGACGGCGCCCGGCGAGGACCCCCGCACGGCGACGACGGTCGCGAGCACGCCCGGGCGCCCGCTCTCGCGCAGGCGCTGGATCGCGTCGTAGACGGCCTCGTTGCGCACGGGAGCCCCCCTCGGACCGGGCGCGGGGTCCGGTCAGTCCCCGCCGCCGCCGCCGCCGCGGTAGTCCGAGGCCTTGAGGTCGTGGTTCTTCATGAGCCGGTAGAAGGTCCCGCGCGGGATCTTCGCCTCGCGCGCGGCCGAGGTCACGTCGCCCCGGTGCTCGTCGAGCCGCTGCGCGAGGTACTCCCGCTCGAACGCGGCCATGCGCCGCGTGCGCATCTCGAAGAACCCCGGCTCGTCCTCGTCGTCCTCGAGCCCGCGCAGGGGGGCGCCACCCGCCGCCCGCGCCGCGGCGCCCGGGACCGGGGCGGCCTGCGCCGCCGCCGCCGGCCGC
>JANJTH010000391.1 GCA_024711205.1 Planctomycetota bacterium
GCGCCGCCCGCCGCGCCGCGGGGGCCGGGCGCGCAGCGAGGAGGCGCGCCAGGTCCCGCGCGCCCTCGACCTCGCGCGAGACGACGGCGTGCCACACCCCGAGCCCGCGCGGCGTCGTGACCGCGGCGAGCACGTCGAGCACGGCCGCCCCGCGCGCGCGCGCGTGCGCGCTCACGACGAGCTCGCGGAGCGCCCGCTCGGGGTCGAGCGACAGCCGGGCCACGAGCTTGCCCAGGAGCCCCCCGCGGCGGACCGGCCGGACGAGCGCGGCCCCCCCCTCGAGCGCCACGCGCGCGAGCCGGCCGCGCCCGCCGAGCGCGAGCGGCGCGCGCGCGACGAGCGCATCCGGATCGGCGACGCCGGCGGCGAGCAGGGCCGGGGCGAGGTCCGCGCGCGCGACGACGTGCGCGCCTCCGACCTCGTGCCGCTCGTAGCCCGGGGGCAGCTCCACGGCAGGAGTCTACGCCCGGCGCGCCGCCGCGCCGCGCGAGCCGTCGTCGTGGCTGGCACCGGCGCCTCGGGCGAAGTCCGTCTCACCGGCGACCTCGTGCGACCTGGTGGGCTGCTCGCGTAGCAGGGGCCTCGAGGCCGCCCTGGGCTCGACGGCGGCGAGCACTCACCGCCTCCGGGGCCTGATCCGACGAGGGGCCGACCGGAACCTGGAAGGGAGCCGGAAGGCGCGCGCGCTTCCGGGCGGCCCGCGGGCTCCTCCGAGCCCGCCGCCGGGCTCGGGGGCTCCGAGCGACGAGGGGTGGTGAGCCCCGTTGGCATGGGCGATGCTCAGCCACCCGAGGGAGGATCCATGCCCTGGTCCTGTCGCGCCTGCGACCTCGAGCTTCGTGACGACGTGTTCGCCTGCCCTACGTGCGGCTCGTCGAAGGACGCGTGGACCCTCCACGCGGATCGGACGCGAAACCTCGTCGTGGCGCGGCAGCGAGTCGAGGCGGTCAGGGGCGGCCGATTCGGCGGCTCCGCGACCCCGGAGGCCGAGGGGGCATCCGACGTGCTCATCACGGCGTCGCGCGCCCTCGCCGTGCGCAAGGTCGCCCTCCGTGCACTGGCCGCTCGTGGCGTCGCGCCCGGCGCCGGCCGCCTGCTCGTCGTACGCACGACCCCGAAGGTGGCCGGTCCAGTTCGCCTCCTGCTCGAGGTCCAGCCGAGCGTCGGCGAGCCGCGCACGGCGACGCTCGCGCTCGAGGGGCAGGCAGGCGTGCCCGTCGAGGCGCGCGTCGTCCTCACCTATGGGGACCCCGCGGAGACGATCGAGCCGGGGCTGCTCCCTGGGCACCACGCGCTCGACGTGAGCGACGCGGGGGAGCGGGGCCACGCCGCCCGGCTCCGTGTCTCGCTCGAGGGGCGGCAGCCCGTGGGGGTGCCGATCTTGGGGGAGGTCGCGGCGTGGCTCGCCGCCCGGCTCCTCCTCGTGCGCGACGGAAAGGCCAAGCCGTCCCCGCCCGATCGGAGGGCGAGCTGTCGGGTCCGTCCCGCCGACGAGGAGGACTCCTGGGAGCCGGCGGAACCGGACGCGGAGGGGATCCTGCGTCAAGAGGTCGCGTCGCACGGGAGCTGGAGGGTCGAGGTCACGGAGCGTCGAGGTCGCTACTCCGCCTGGCTCGAGGCCGAGGCCGACCTGGCAGAGCCGCCGGACCTCCTGCTCTGGCCCGGCGACGGGCGTGAGGCGCGCCGTGAGCGCAGGCGAGAGCTCGAGCAGGATCGGGTCAGCGACGAGGCCGCCATCTTCCCGGGCGACGACGACGCCGTGGTGGTCGCGTGACGCCCCGCATCCAGGCGGCCTGGACCTCGCTGCCGCCGGCAGGAGGCCACGCCTCCGCGGTCCAGGTGCGGATCGGCGCCTGGCCCCGGGACCTCGCGGGGGAAGGGCCCGCGCGACCCCTCGACGGCCCGCTCGTCCTCGACGACGTCCTGCTGCATCTCCGCCTCCTCGACGCGGCGGGGCACGCCGAGCACGAGGGCGAGCCGGTCGCGACGCTCCGCCTGACGCTCGAGGTGGACCCGGCGGGTCGCGCGGTCGTGCGAGCCGTCGAGGACGTGAGCGCCAGCGAGGACCTGCCGGGCGGCTGGCGCGTGGACGAGGCGACCCGCCGCCCGACGCTCCCTCGCCTGCAGCTCGAGCTCGGCGGCCGGGAGGCCTCCGGGCCCGCGGTCGAGGTGCCCGTCCCCGTGGTCACGGACCCCGATCGCCACCTCCAGGTGAGCCCCGGCGCAGGCGCCACGGTCACCATGTCGCTCATGTTGCGCCTCCGGCGCCGGGGCCAGGCGGCCGACGACGTCGACCTCGCGCGGCCGCGCGCCGTCCTCCGGGTCACCGCCCCGTTCGAGGCGCCGGGGCTCGACGAACGGCTGACCGCCCAGGTCTTCCGGATGTACGAGTCCATGTGGCGCCTCGGCGTCACCGGCGACGCCGAACTGGATGTGCGCCGCCATCGCGCGATCGATGGCCTGCGGGGGGGCGACCCAGGCTGGCAAGGCCCGCCGCCTCGTCGGGGCACGAAGCTCGCCACGAGCGCGGACCTGCTCGACTCCTGGGCGAGGGCCATGGGCGCCTCCGCCAGGAAGCAGGACCCCTACTGCGGCTACACGGCGGGGCGCGCGTACCTCGCCTCCGTTCGACCGCACTGGCTCTTCAACTTCGCCGACGGCGCCGGGGTCACGGGCTTCTCCTCGACCACGCGGATCCAGCGCGTCCTGAGCTACGCGGACCCGGTCAGCCGGCTGTGCGGGGTCGCGATCCGCCGGCGAGACGGGACGCCGCAGCTCTGCGAGGAGGGGGACGTGATCGAGGAGGTGATCTCGCTCGCCGAGGCGCACCTCCTCGCCGGCGCCGGGCGCATGTTGCTCCCGATCAGCAACGGCTACGACACCTCGAGCCCGGAGCGGACCGAGTTCCCTGGCGCCTCGCGCCGGGCCGACCCCGAGCTCGACCCCGAGGAGCTCGCGGCGCGCGAGGCCCTGTTCTTCCCCTCGGGTGACCTCCCCCCCCGCGTGCGCCCGGGCGACGTCCTCATCGTCGGCAACGGCTGGGCGGGCCTGGACACGCCCTCGCGCCACGCCGTGTTCGAGGCGCTCCGGCAGCGGCGGGTCGCCAGGAACCGCCTGGGGACCCACTTCGGAGAGCACATCACGATCCTGGAGGGTGCGTGCCGCGGAGGCTGCGCGCTCTGCGAGCGCGACGGGCTCGAGCCCGAGGGGGGCCCCTTCGTCCACCTCCTCGAGGGGAACACGATCGCGGGCTCCGCCGCCGGGAGCTGCCTGATCTGGGACCCCGCCTTCGAGCGCGCCTTGGAGCTCACGTCGGGCGCCGCCTTCGACGCGAACGGGCGCCGGGAGGAGGGGGTGGACTTCCGGACGCCCGAGGGGACGCGCGAGCTCGTGCGACGCCGGGTCACGGAGCGCGGGGTGCCCGGGGAGCACCGACGACGGGCCGCCATCGAAGAGGCCCTCGTCGCGGTGCTCGGCGACGTGGCCAAGCGTTCCCACGTCGCGCGGCGTCGGCGCCCGCTCGTCTTCTGCGAGCGGCGCGGCTCGAAGGCCGCCGCGGTGATCTACGCGGGCAGGTTCTCGCCCCTCGACGCGCGGAGCGACCTCCCGCTGATCGGGCTCACGAGGGGGAACGAGGGCTCGAAGGCGGTCCTCACGGCGGACGAGACCGCGCGGCGCATGCGCGCCTTCGTCGACGAGACTTACTCCGCGGCGACGCACAGGCCGGCGTGGTTGGTGCCGTGCGAGGAGCGCGCCCGCGCGGCGATCGAGCTGGTCGACGACCTCTACCTCGGCGGGCCGCGCATGAACCTCGACCTGGAGGCCTGGACCCGGCACGTCGCCGGGCTCCGCCGTCAGGACACGCCCGAGCGGGCCGCGGCCCGCATCGAGGCGGGCCGCGCGCGCGTCGGTCGGCCCGAGCTGGTCACGTGGCACCAGGGGGCAGCGGACCTGCCGTGGGGGAGCGGCTGCCCGACGTTGCCGCTCTTGCTGGCCTACTGGGCGGGGCAACTCACGGCGGTGGACTTCGGCGTGGTCTTCCTCGTCCACGGGCCGTCTTCCTGGCCGCTCGAGGAGGAGTCCGCGGCCCTCGCCCTCGGGCTGTCGCCCCCGGAAGAGGATCCGCCGGAGCGACGCTGGCCGGACTCGCCCGCTCAGACGGGCGACGTGGTCGTCTTCACCTACCCTGGCGCGCCTGCCTCCACCTTCGACCACATCGCGGTCGCGACCGGCGTGGAGGACGAGATCCTGAGCCTCGAGCCGCCGCCGAGCGACGACCTCGTCCCGAGCCCCGTACTGCGGCCGGGGCCGATCGAGCAGCCGGTGGCGCCCCTCCGGCTGAGCACGATCCGCGCGTACCTCGACCACGCGCAGGCGGGCCTGGTCGTCCGCCTCGTCCGCTGGCGCTTCTGACGGGGCGCCCGCCGACGACGCGGAGCGGCGGCGCGAGGCGGCCACCGCACGTGCCCCGCGCCGCGACGCCGTGCGCGTGGGGGGGGCGCCGCGTTATCCTCGCCGTCGCGTGAGCAAGTTCTGCCTCATCTGCCGGGTCACGATCGACGAGCACCGGATCTCGTGCGACGCGTGCGCCGCCAGGACCACCGAGGTGGCGCTGGCCTCCTCCGCTCGCGCCACCGCCTCGACCGTCGCGTCCGCGGACGACCCCTGGGTCGGGCAGATCCTCGCGGGCTGCGCGGTCGAGGGTCTCCTGGGTCAGGGCGCCATGGGGAAGGTGTTCCGGGCCCGGCACCTCGCGGACCTCACGCCGGCGGTCGTGAAGGTCATGCAGCCGGGGGCGCGGTCCTCGAGGTTCCGCGAGCGCTTCGCGCGCGAGTGCACGTCGCTCGCCCGGCTCGCCCCGCATCCGAACATTGTCCGCGTCCTCGCCATCGACGACGGCGAGCCCCCCTGCCTCGTGCTCGAGCTCGTCGAGGGCCCCTCTCTGCTCGAGCGCCTCGAGCACGAAGGGCCGCTCCCCTGGACCGAGGCGGTCCGGATCGCGAGGGATCTCGCCCGCGGGCTCGCCGCGATCCATCGCCAGGGGGTGGTCCATCGCGACGTGAAGCCCGACAACGTCCGCATGTCGCCGGGCGGCCAGCCCAAGCTCGTGGACTTCGGGCTCGTCCACGACGAGTGGCGCACCGCCCTGACCGCTGCGGGCGCCGTCGTGGGGACCCCCGCCTACATGGCCCCCGAGGTGTGGCTCGGCGCGGGCTGCAGCCCGGGGTCGGACATCTTCGCGCTGGGCGCCACCCTCTCGGAGCTGATCACGGGCGAGCTCACGTTCTTCGCCGAGGGGGTGCATCAGGCGCTCGAGGCGATCCAGGCAGGCCGGCGGCGCCTGGTCCACGACGCGGTCCCTGGCGTCCCCGCCGCGGTGGACCTCGTCCTCGAGCAGGCGCTCGACCCGGCCCCTCGACGGCGCTACCGCAGCGCGGACGAGCTGGCCGAGGACCTCGAGCGCCTCCTGCACGGCCTCGCGCCGACGGCGCCCCGCCTGGTCGGCGAGGGCCTGGAGCTCGTCCTCCTGCCGGGCCGGTCGTGGCGGCTCGGGCGCGCCCCCTCCTGCGCGCTGGCCCTCGCGGACCCGGCCGTCGAGCCGGAGCACGCGGAAGTGCGCCGCGATGTGGGCTACGTCGTCGAGGACCTGGGCTCCCGCGGCGGGACGTGGGTCGACGGCGCGCGCGCGAGCGCGCCCGCCTCCCTGGCCGACGGCGCGCACGTGCGGGTCGGAGGCACGACGCTCCGCTTCGAGGACCCGCGGTCGGCCGCGCGCCCGGCCCCGCTGTTCGAGGACGTCGAGCGCGTCCCGGCCTCGTGGCTCCAGGTCGAGGCGGCCTGCCGCGCCGCGGACCCGAGCGCGGCCGTCGCATTGCTCGAGCGCGTGCGGCCGGACCGCTGGGAGCTGGAGTTCGACCTCGAGGCCCTCGGGACCGCGCTGGGGGACGCGTCGCCCGCGCTCGCGGCCCGCCAGGGCGCCGAGGCCGCGGACGAGGCGCGGCGCGCGCTCGAGCGGCTCCACGCCCTGGCCGGCGTGCCCCTCGAGGGCCCCGAGGCGGCGCTCGCGTGGTGGGCCCAGGTGCGCGCCGCGCTGTTGCCGGCGGTGCGCCGCCAGGTCGTGCCGCCGTCCTGCGCGCGGGAGGTGCGCCTGCGGCCCGTCGAGGCCGGACCGCCCGCATCCCTCGACACGGACCGCGGCGTCCTGCTCCTCGGCGACGACCCGCGCTGTCACGTGCAGGTCCGCGGGGTGCGCCACGCCGCGACCGTCCTGCGGCTCGACCGGAGGCTCCTGATCCGGGGCGCGCGCGGCGTGCCCCTCGAACTCGATGGCGTCCCCAGGGAGATCGCGTTCCTCGACCCCGGGTCGCGCCTGACGCTGGACGGCCAGACCTGGCTCGTCGAGGCCGTCCCGGTCACGCCGGCCGAGGCGGGCGGCTGGCTCGAGGTCTCGCCCCCGACCTTCTGGGCGCTCGCGGGGCTCGGGCACGTCTCGACCCTCCGCGCACTCCGGGCCCTCGTCAGCTCGAGCGCCCACCGCGCGGCGTCGGATGACGAGGCCGAACCTGGCGCGCCCGAGGCGCTCGAGGCGCTGCGGGACCGCGCGCGGGCGGCGCTCTCGAGCTTCGGCGCCGGCCTCAAGCCGGGCCGCGCGCCCGCGCTCCAGCGGATCGGCCCCGCGGTCGCTCCGCGGGGCGTGCTGGCGCCGATCGCGTCGTCGGGCGGTCGACCCCTTTGACCCCGCGCACCCCCGGGGCGGCCTCGAGCGACGACGTCGCCTCGTCGGCCCTCGCCTGCGCGAGCCAACGAGGCGCGCTGGAGCGATGAGTGGGCCGCTGCGAGACGCGAGGGTTGGTCGGACCATCGCGGGGCGCGTCGTCGAGCGCCTGCTCGGTCGGGGTGGCATGGGCGCCGCCTACCTGGCGCGCGCGCCCGGTGGTCCGCCGGTGGTGCTGAAGCTCCTCGCGCCGGAGGTCGCGGACGACCCGGCGCTCCGCGCGCGGTTCGAGCGCGAGGCCGCGACGCTGCGGCGGCTCCCGCGCCACCCGAGCCTGGTGTCGATCGAAGGCGTCGTAGACGCCGCGGGCGAGCCCTGCCTGGTCATGGGCTACGTCGAGGGGCCGACGCTCGCGGACGAGATCCGCCGCCTGGGGCGGCTCGCGCCCGACGTGGCCGCCCGGCTCGCCCAGCAGGTCGCGGAGGGCCTGCAGGCCGCCCACGCCCAGGGCGTGATCCACCGGGACGTGAAGCCCGCGAACGTGATCGTCGGGCCCGAGGGGCGCGCCACGCTCGTGGACTTCGGCGTGGCGAAGGACCTCCGCCGCTCGGCGCTGACCGTCCCCGGACAGCTCCTCGGGACGGCCGCCTACCTGGCGCCCGAGCTGTGGTCCGGAGAGGACGCGGACGCGCGCGCCGACCTTTTCTCGCTCGGGGCGACGCTCTACCACACCCTCGTCGGCGCGCCCCCGTTCGAGGGCGACCTGGGCGAGATCGCCGACCAGGCGGAGGCCGGCGACTACCCGCCGCCCCGCGAGGCGTTCGCCGACGTTCCGGTGGAGCTCGAACGCGTCGTCGTTCGTTTGCTCATGCCCGACCCCGCCTGGCGCCACGCCTCGGCGGGGGCCTGCGCGCGGGACCTCGAGGGGGTCCTGGCGGGTCGGCCGGCGGCGACGCCTTGCCTCGTCGCGCCCGACGGGCGGCGCCACGCGCTCCTGCCGGCGCTGCGCGCGACCCTCGGGCGTGACCCGGCCTGCGAACTCGTCCTCGACGACGCCTCGGTCAGCCGCAGGCACGCCCAGGTCGCGCGCGAGGCGGGCGGCTACTTGCTCTCGGACCTGGGGAGCTCGGGCGGGACGTTCGTCGGGGACGAGCGCGTGACCGCGCCGCGCCTGCTCCGCGAGGGGGACCGACTACGCCTCGGCGGCCTCGAGCTCCGCTTCGACGCGGGCGACGCGCCCGCCGGCTGATCAGCGCGGCGGCTCCTCGACCGTCGGGGCGGCCTGCGACGCCGTCGGCGGCGGGGGCTCGCGGCGACCGCGCCGCGAGGCGCGCGGCGACGCGGGCGCCGCCGTCGGAGCCGGACGGGCCACGACGGGCTCGCCGCGGAGCAGGCGCGCGAGGTCCGCGCCCAGGAGCTCCGCCGAGGCGGTCCGCTGCTCGCGGACCTTCGCCATGGCGGCCTGGCACACGGCCAGCAGGCCGCGCGGGAGCCCGGGCCGCTCGAGCGGGGCCCAGTCGGGCTCCCGGCGCAGGACCGCCGTGAGGACCTCGACGAGCGTCCCGCCCTCGAACGGCGGGCGCCCGGCGACGAGCGTGTAGAGGAGCGCGCCGAGCCCGTAGACGTCGGCGCGGACGTCGAGCTCCGCGGGGCTGATCGCCCGCGCCTGCTCGGGCGCCATGTAGGCCGGCGTCCCGAGGATCGTCCCGGTGTCGGTGAACCGCTCGCCGCCCACCTCGCGGGCGAGGCCGAAGTCGAGGAGCACCGGCGCGTCGTCGCGGCGGAGCAGCACGTTCTCGGGCTTCAGGTCCCGGTGGAGGATCCCGAGCGCGTGGATCGCCGCGACCGCCCCGCACAGCGCGTGCGTGATCCGGACGGCGCGCGCGGGGTCGAGCGGGCCGCGCGCGAGCGCCGCCGCGAGGTCGCCCCCGTCGACCAGCTCGGTCACGAGGTACGGCCCAGGCTCCGCGCGCCCCACGTCGACGACGCGGACGACGTGCGGGTGCTGCACGCGGGCGAGGAGCCACGCCTCCCGCGTGAACCGCTCGAGCGCCCGCGGGCTCGCGCACGGCCCGTCGAGCAGCTTGAGCGCGAGGGGCGCCGAGACCCCAGCCCGGGCGACCTCGAACACCCGACCCGAAGCGCCGCGGCCGAGCGGTCGCAGGACGCGGTAGGGGCCGATGCGGGTCGGGTCGGGCGTCACCGCGCTCATCCTACGCGGCCTGGCCGGGGCGCGCCCCGCGGTCACTCGGGCTGGCAGTGGGTCCGGCCGCGGACCTCGAGCTGGTCGAAGCGAACCCGCTCGCCCGGCTCCAGGTTCCGGGCGTGAAGGAGGAGGAACGCGGGCTCGCCCAAGGGGAACACGACGGGGCCGCCCAGGGGCTCGAGCGCCTCCGGGTCGACCCCCGCCGCGAACGTGAACACGTCGCCGCTGCGGCGCAGGCGGACGTGCACCGGGCGCCCAGGCGCGACGCGCGCGCCCGCGCACGGCCAGTTGGCGAGGTTCCGGGGGTGGAGCGAGGCCCACGCCATGAGGGTCTCGGCCCCCTCCGCGCCCGTCGCGACCCCGACGTTGGCCAAGACGAGCTGCCGGAGGTCCTGGAGGCCGAGACCGACCACGCGCTGGCCAGGCTTGTCCCCGAGCGTGAGGGCGAGGCGCGCGCGGACCTCCAGGTCGCCTACGAAGTGCCCGAGGCCCGCGGTGGCCTGGCGCTCGGACGGCCCAGGCGCGAGCGTGACGCCGTCGCGGAGCATGTCGGCCGTGCTCGCGCGGCCGAAGCGGATCCCCGCGGCGACGCCCGGATCGAGCGGCGGCGGCGCGCGCCACGTGCGCAGGGGCGGCTCCGGCGCGCCCGTCCACACGCCGACCAGGGTGAGCTCTCGCAGCGCGTGCCGGCCCGTCCTCGCCCAGCCCGAGCCGACGAAGGGCTGGAGCTCTGGCGCGGACGCGACCGCGGCCGAGGCGGCCCCCTCCCGCCGGTGGCCCAGCGAGCCCCAGGACCAGCCCC
This sequence comes from Planctomycetota bacterium, assembly GCA_024711205.1. Lineage (GTDB taxonomy): Bacteria > Planctomycetota > J058 > J058 > J058 > JANJTH01. Next base: position 9,724 of record JANJTH010000391.1, read on the forward strand.
GCCGGCGGTTCAGCCCGACCGAGGTCGTCGCCGCCGGGCCGATCGTCGGGACCGGCTGGGGATCTGCCGGCCGCAGCTCGCCCCGGCCCCGGCTCACCTCGAGCGTCCCCACCCGGGGCAGCGACAGGTACCAGTCCGCGTCTCCCGTCACCTCGGCCCGGACGAGGAGGGCGTCGGCCCGCGCGAGCGGCACGCGGAGCCGGCACCGCCAGGGGCCCGAGGCGGCGTCGAGCCCGCGCCCGCCTGGCGAGTCGGCCGTGAGCGCGAAGCGCTCGAGCAGGCGGTCCGGCGGCGGTGCGCCCGGCGCGAGCGCCACGTCCAGCCGGACCGCGCCGGCCGCCGCCTGCGTGACCGGGACGCCCGTTACGGCCGAGAGGGCCGCGAGCGCCCCGGCGCGCCGCGCCGCGAGGGGATCGGCGAGCGAGGGCGCCGCCTCACCTCGCAGCGCGGCGAGGGCTGCGCGCAGGCCCCCGGCCGCGACGTGATCGGCCGGGACCGAGCTCAACTCCTCGCGGGCCGCGGCGAGGTCGCCCAGGGCGGCCGCGTCGACGGCGCGCGCCAGGCACGCGGCTGGCTCTCGGCGGCCTGCCAGCGCGGTCCGGACCCGGCCCCGCCAGGGGGTCATGCGCTCCTCGCTCGCCGGCGCGATCGGGAGGCGGAGGAGGCTCCGCGCGAGGAGGACGACCTCGAGCGGCGCGGCCCGGGCGTCGGTGCCCTTGTCGACGAGCAGGGCCAGCGCGGCGCGCGCGCGCCGCGCGACGCCCGCGGGGAACGGGTCGGGGTCGGCCTCGAGGGCGCCGAGCGCGTTCGACGCGAGCGCGGGCTCGAGCGCCTGCGCCCGCGTCGCGGCCACGGCGAGGCCGAGCGCGTTCGCGGCGCGCACGACCGGCGCGGGCGCCAGCCCGATCGCGGCCGGGTGGAGGCGCGTCTGGAACGGCGCGTACTCGAGCAACGCGAGCGCCGGCCACGGCGTGCCGAGGAGGCGCGGGGACGTCTGGTCGATCGCCGCCAGCCCGAAGGTGCACAGCGAGGACTGCGCGGCGGTGGCGAGGAGCGGCGGCGTCGCCTGCAGGAGCTCGCCCAGCGCGCCGACGAGCTCGGAGGTCGGCGCCCCGACCTCCGCCGCGTCGAGCGCGGCCAGGAGCCTGCGAGGGAGCGCGCGGTCGGCCCCGAGCTCCGCCGGGTCCAAGGGCGCGAGGGGGCGGTCGACCCCGGGCGGCGGGTCGAGGTCCGCGAGGGCCGCGGAGAGCGCGTCCGCGGGCGCGCTCGCGCCGCCCACGCGGGCCGCCCGGACGAGCTCGGCCAGCGTGGGCCCCGCGAGCGCGCGGCGCAGCTCGAGCCACATGGAGGTCAAGCCCTCCACGTCGCCCTGCTCGAGCCGCGCCCTGAGCAGCGCCTCGAGCGGCGACGCGTCGCCCGGGTCGGCGCGGAGCGCGTGCCAGCGGAGGCCCTCGGCGGTCACGGGCTGCCCCTGCGCGTCAGCCACCCGGGCCGCGCAGCGGGCCAGGCGCGCCACCGTCGCCGGCTCGTCGTCCCCCGCCAGCACGGCCAGGAGCGCGGCGTCGCGGGCCGCCTCGTCGCGCCCGTCGCGCTCGGCCAGCGCGGCCGCGAGCCGCGCGGCGCGAGGGTCCTCCGAGGGCGACGGGCCGAGCGCCAGGCACTCGGCCGCGCGGGGGTGGTCCCCGCGGGCCAGGGCGAGGGCGCCCAGGGCGGCCCAGGCCTCCGCGCGCGCGGGGTCGAGCTCCACGACGCGGAGCAGGGCCGCCTCGTCCTCGGGCGACGGCTCGCGCCAGGGGTCTTGCCCGAGGGTCCGGCGCGCGAGCGCCGCGGCCTCGGCCCGCCTCGCCGCGGCGGCGTCCGCCCGCTGCGCCGCGACGATGCCGCCGGCCCCGACAGCCAGCCCCGCGGCGCAGGCGACGAGCGTGAACGCGAGCACGCCCACGCCTCCGCGCGCGGGCGCGGCCCCGGGCCGCGGCGCCCGCGCGGGCGCCGCCGCGTCCGCGGCCTCGTGGCAGGGCAGGAGCTAGGGCTGGGAGGCCGGGGCCGTGGGCGTCCGCGCCGGGAGGTCCCTGGCCATGGCCCGGAGGCACGC
>JANJTH010000695.1 GCA_024711205.1 Planctomycetota bacterium
GTCGGCCGGGGCCGCCGCGCGCGGCGCGCCGGCGCCGGCCCGGCCCGAGCCGAAGCCGGCCGCCGCGGCCGCCCCGAGCGACGGGCCGGCCGTCGAGGACGTCGACCACATCGTCGAGCGCTTCAAGCGCCTCGAGCTCGATTGACCCGGGCGGGCGCCCGGCGCCCGCCCCACCCCCGCCCGACCCGGAGCGACCTCCCCATGTCCGAAGAGTCCACGACCGTCGCCGCGCCGCCCGCCAAGCCCGAGTCGCACGCGCCGGTCTTCGACCAGGCGAGCAAGAAGGTCTCCTCGGACCAGGAGATCGGGTTCCTGCTCAAGGCGCGCTACCCGCTCGTCTACGTCGTCTCGCCCGAGGAGGAGCGCGTCGAGCGCCTGCTCGTGCGGGTCGCCAACGACCGCCAGCGCAAGATCGTGTTCTGGAGCTCGACGCAGGGCTTCAGCCAGCAGGGCGGGTCGGACATCCGCGACCCGCTCCAGGCGCTGAACCACATGATCGAGAGCAAGGACAGCGCGCTCTACGTCCTGCGCGACTTCCACGACTACATCCACGTGCCGGACATCAAGCGCCGCCTGCGCGACCTCGCGCGCGAGTTCCGCACCTCCTACAAGAACTGCATCATGCTCTCGCCGCTCCCGAAGATCCCCACGGAGCTCGAGAAGGAGTTCGCGGTCGTCGACTTCGACATGCCGGGGATCCCCGACATCTTCCAGGCCATGAACGGCGTGCTCATGGCCGTTCAGCCGGGCTCGAAGGCCTACGACTGGAAGGTCGAGTTCCAGCAGGACGAGCCCGCGCGCCTGAAGATCGCCGAGGCCGCGCTCGGGCTCACGCAGGTCGAGATCGAGAACGTGCTCGCGAAGTCGCTCGTGCGCTCGCAGCGGTTCGACATCGACGTGATCCACTCCGAGAAGGAGCAGATCATCCGCAAGAGCGGCACGCTCGAGTTCCTGACCCCCGACGCGAGCTTCGGCGGCGTCGGCGGGCTCGAGCTGCTCAAGGCCTGGCTGCGCAAGCGCGCCAAGGCGTTCACGAAGGAGGCGCGCGCGTTCGGCCTGCCCGAGCCGCGCGGGATCCTCATGCTCGGGATCCCGGGCTGCGGCAAGTCGCTCATGGCGAAGGCCGTGGCCGCGCTCTGGAAGCTCCCGCTCGTCCGGCTCGACGTCGGCAAGGTCTTCGGCTCGCTCGTGGGCGCCTCCGAGGAGGGCATGCGCAAGGCGATCAAGACGGCCGAGTCGGTCGCGCCGTGCATCCTCTGGCTCGACGAGCTCGAGAAGGGGCTCGCGGGCACGCAGAGCTCGGGCCAGAGCGACGGCGGCACGACGGCGCGCGTGTTCGGCACGTTCATCACGTGGCTGCAGGAGAAGACCTCGCCCGTGTTCGTGATCGGGACCGCGAACAACGTCAAGCAGCTCCCGCCCGAGCTGCTCCGCAAGGGCCGCTTCGACGAGATCTTCTTCGTGGACCTGCCCTCGCGCGAGGAGCGCACGCAGATCTTCGAGATCCACATCAAGCTGCGCGGGCGCGACCCGGCCAACTTCGACGTGCGCAGCCACGTCGAGGCGACCGACGGGTTCTCGGGCTCGGAGATCGAGCAGGTCGTGATCTCGGCCCTCTACGACGCGTTCGACAAGGACGACGAGCTGAACGACGAGTACATCGCGCAGGCGATCGAGGAGACCGTCCCGCTCTCGCGCACCATGCAGGAGGACATCGCCTCCATGCGCGACTGGGCGAAGAGCCGCGCCCGCCTCGCGTCGGAGGAGCTGAACCTGCAGGAGCGCGAGCCGCTCCGCAAGATCGAGATCTGAGGCGCCCGCCATGTCGCACTTCACGACCGTCGAGACCCGGATCCAGTGCCTCGTGACCCTCAAGAAGGTGATCGAGGAGCTGGGCTACGCGTTCAAGGAGGGCGAGACGCACGTGCGCGGCTACCAGGGCCAGCTCGCCGACGCGATCGCCGTGATCGACACGAAGTCGAGCTACGACATCGGCGTCGTCCAGACCGAGAAGGGCTACTCGCTGATCGGCGACTGGGAGATGCTCCAGGTCCGCGCCGGGGTCGAGAAGGACGAGCTGCTCAAGAACATCAACAAGCGCTACGCCTACCACAAGGTCATGGACGAGGTGAAGAAGCGCGGCTACTCGGTGGTCGAGGAGAAGACCGACGAGAAGGAAGTCGTGACCGTCCGCGTGCGGCGCTTCGCCTGAAGATTCGTCCCCCAGCCGGCAGGAGGGCCCCGTGGCCGACAAGCAGGAGCTCGAGATCACGATCGACGACGAGGGCAACGTGCAGATCAAGGTGATCGGCGCGTCCGGGCCGTCGTGCCTCGACCTGACGAAGGACATCGAGGCGGCGCTCGGCGTGGTCACCGACCGGCAGCGCACGAGCGACTTCTACCAGCAGCCGCAGGAGCAGCGGGGCACGATCGAGCAGGGGGGCTGAGGCCGCCCGGCGGCGCGCGCCATGGCCGAGTACAACCGCTACAGCCGCGACGAGCTCCTCCACGTGCTCCAGGCCCGGGCCCGGCTCGAGGAGGACGTGCTGCTCCAGGTCGACCTGGCGCGCGTGACGCTCCACGGGCTCACGGTCACGCGGAGCACGCTCCGCAACACGACGCTCGCGCAGGCGACGCTGCCGGGCTCGCGCTGGGAGGACGCGCTGCTCCAGGGCGCGAGCCTGCGCAAGGCGACGCTCGCCGGCGCGTCGCTCGACGGCTGCCACCTCTCGGGGACCGACCTGATCGAGGTCGACCTGACGGGCGCGGTGATCGCCGGGACGACGTTCGACGGGTGCGCGCTCCAGAACGCGCGGCTCGAGGGGGCGACGCTCACGGGCTGCACGTTCCTCGCGACCGACCTCTACCGGGCCGACCTGCGCGGGGCGCGCCTGCTCCACTGCCGGTTCCGCGACCCGAACCTGGGCGCCGCCTCGCTCTCGCGGGCCAAGCTCGCCGGCGCCGTGCTCGTCGACTGCGACCTCAAGGAGGCGAACCTGGGCGAGGCCGACCTCGCGGGCGCGCTCCTCGTCTCGTGCGACCTGCGGGCCGCCAACGGGCGGGAGGCCTCGTTCGCGAGGGCCACGCTCGTCGCGTGCAACGCCGAGGCCGCGCAGCTCGAGCGCGCGCTGCTCGCCGACCTCGCGCACGCCGAGACCCGCTTCGCGCACGCGAACACGGCCGGGGCCCGGTTCTGAGCGCCAGGGAGCCCGCAGGGCTCCCCGGCACGTCAGCGCGACGGAGCCCCGCAGGGGCTCCCCGGCATGTCAGCGCCCGGGGCCCCTGTGGGCTCCCCGGCCTGCATCCTGCGGAGCTCTTCCCGTTCCCGCTCCCGCCCTTCGCGCCCCCCCCTGTCTCCCTCTCCTTGCCTCTTCCCTTGCCCTTGCCCGCTGCCCCGTCACGCTCCCGCCCGCATCCAGCGGAGCCCTCTCCCGTTCCCGCGCTCGGGCGACCGCCCCGGTCTCCTCCCCTTCTCCAGCCCTCGCGCCCTCCTCCCGTCCGCTGCCCGCGTCGCGCTCCCGTCAGCGCTTCGCCACCCCCGACACCCCGCTCGCCGTAACCCGCACGCCGCCCTCGCTCCGCTCCCCGGCCCGCCGTTCGCGCACGTCTCCTCCACGGGAGGTGCGTCATGGGTCGTCGGTCGCGCGCGGGGTGGCTGTCGTTCGGGCTGCTCGGCCTGGCCCTCGCGTCTTCGCCCGGCTGCGCGGCGGTCCTCTCCGCCGGTGACCGCAAGGGCCCCTTCCACGCGACGACGCTCGACGTGTTCGCCGTCGCGGTCGGCGTCCAGGGGCCGCCGCAGGGGCAGCGCGCGGCCTGCGGCGGACCCGGGTTCGCCCTCCCGGGCTGGCTCACCGCCCTCGCCGTGCTCGACCTGCCGCTCTCGTTCGCCGTCGACTGCGCGCTCGCCCCGTTCGACGTCGTGGCGCACCTCGCGCGGTAGCCAGCCCGGCCCGGAGCTCGGGCGTCAGGGAGCGGCCCGCGCGATCCCGCGCAGCTTGGCGCTGCGCGCGCGCGGGTTGCGCGCGACCTCGTCCTCGTCGGCCACGAGGGGCTTCTTCGTGAGCAGGGCGCCCGCGCCCGCGTCGTGCCAGGCGCGGAAGGCCTGCTTCACGGGGCGGTCCTCGAGCGAGTGGAACGCGATCACGGCCAGGCGCCCGCCCGGGGCGAGCGCCTCGAACAGCGCCGGGAGCCCGCGCTCGAGCTGGCCCAGCTCGTCGTTGACGAGCATGCGGAGCGCCTGGAACGTTCGCGTCGCCGGGTGGAGCCGCGCCGGGCGGCCGCCCCCCGGCACGGCGCGCCGGACGACCTCGGCCAGCCGCTCCGTCGTGCGGAGCGGGGCCACGGCGCGCGCGGCCACGATCGCGCGCGCGATCCGCCGCGAGAAGCGCTCCTCGCCGAGCTGGTAGATCGCGTCCGCGAGCGCGCGCTCGTCGAGCCGCGCCACGAGGTCGGCCGCCGACTCGGGCGCGTCGGCGCCCATGCGCATGTCGAGCGGGCCGGGGCGCAGGAACGAGAAGCCTCGCTCGGGGCGGTCGAGCTGCATGGAGGACACGCCCAGGTCGAGGAGCGCCGCCGCGATCGGGCCCAGGCCCAGCTCGCGCGCGGCGCGCGCGGCCTCGTCGTAGGGCGCGTGGACGAGGCGGACCCGGTCGCCGAACGGCGCCAGCCGCTCGGCCGCGAGCGCGAGCGCGTCCGCGTCGCGGTCGAGCCCGAGCAGCCGCGCGCGCGGGTGCGCCCCGAGGAGCGCCGCCGCGTGGCCCCCCGCCCCGAGCGTCCCGTCGACGAGCAGGGGGCCCGCCTCGTCCGCGCCGCCGCGCGCCTCGAGGGCGGGCCCGAGCAGGGCGAGGACCTGCGCGAGCAGGACGGGCAGATGCGCGGCCGGGCCGGGGGCCTGCTCGGGGGCGCCGACGTCGCCGACCTCGTCCGCGTCGCCCGGGCCGCGCGCGTCGGGGTCGAGGGCGCCCTCGTCGGGTGCCCCGCCGGCGTCTGCGCCCTGCGAGCGCTCGGCCGACGCGGGCTCTTGGAGGTCCTCGCGCGGCGAGTCCTCGCGCGGCGCGTCCTCGCGCGGCCCGCGCGGCGCTCGCCCCGCGCGGCGGACGCCCC
>JANJTH010000696.1 GCA_024711205.1 Planctomycetota bacterium
GGGCGCCTGGGGCCCCGCGCGCGTCGCGGTCACGCTGCGCCACGCCGCGGCCCCGGCCCCGCTCGAGTACGCGGTCGAGCTCGAGGTCCGCGTCCGGCGCGTCGCGCCCGCCGAGCGCGCGGGCCCGCTGCCGAGCTGGGCCGCGCCCTCGCCCCCGGCGGCCGGCGCCCCCGGCCGCTGACCAAGCCCTTGCGGGCGCTGGCCCCCACCGGCCGGCGGCGCGGTCGGACCACGCGCCCGCGTAGGCTCACGGCCTCGCGCCCGCCCCCGGAGGTCCGCCGTGTCCGACCCGACCGCCCCCACGAATCGCCTCGCCGGCGAGAAGAGCCCGTACCTGCTCCAGCACGCGCGGAACCCCGTCGACTGGTACCCGTGGGGGCCGGAGGCCTTCGAGCGGGCCCGACGCGAGGACAAGCCCGTGTTCCTCTCGATCGGCTACGCGACGTGCCACTGGTGCCACGTCATGGAGCGCGAGAGCTTCGAGCACGCGGGCGTGGCCGCGGTCCTCAACGAGCGGTTCGTCGCGGTCAAGGTCGACCGCGAGGAGCGCCCCGACGTCGACGAGATCTACATGGCCGCGGTGCAGGCCATGAGCGGGCACGGCGGCTGGCCCATGACGCTGTTCCTGACCGCCGAGGGCAAGCCGTTCTTCGCCGGGACCTACTTCCCCATGCCCGGCAAGTACGGGCGGGCGAGCTTCCTCGACCTGTGCCGCTCGATCGACGGCGCCTGGCGCGAGAAGCGCGGCGAGGTCCTCGCGAGCGCCGACGCGATCGCGGCGCACCTCGGCGCGCGGACGGGCGGGCTCGCGGGCGACCTCCCGCTCGCGCCGGCGGTGCTCGCGGACGCGGCCGCGCAGCTCGCGCGCCGGTTCGACGCGACGCACGGCGGGTTCGGCGGCGGGACGCAGTTCCCGACGCCCCACGTGCTCGGGTTCCTGCTCCGCCACCACCGGCGCGCGGGCGACGCGCAGGCGCTCCACATGGTCCGGCGCACGCTCGACGCGATCGTCGAGCGGGGGCTGCGCGACCACCTCGACGGCGGGTTCCACCGCTACTGCGTCGACCCCGCGTGGACGATCCCGCACTTCGAGAAGATGCTCTACGACCAGGCGCTGCTCGTGCGCGCGCTCGTCGAGGCCTGGCAGGTCACGGGCGAGCCCACCTACGCGGCCGTCGCGCGCGAGACGTGCGACTTCGTGCTCCGGCGCATGACGGCCCCGGGCGGCGGGTTCACGTCGGCCTGGGACGCCGACAGCGAGGGCGTCGAGGGCAAGTGCTACGTGTGGACGGAGGCCGAGCTGCGGGCCGCGCTCGGCGCGGACTTCGCGCCGTTCGCGCTCCGCTACGGGGTCACCCCCGAGGGCAACTTCGAGGAGCTCCACGGCGCGAACCACCTCCAGGAGGACATGACCCTGGCCGAGGTCGCGCGGCGCACGGGCCTCGACGAGCCCGCGCTGACGGCGACGCTCGCGCGCGCGCGCGCGACGCTGCTCGCCCTGCGCGAGCGGCGCGTCCAGCCGCTCCACGACGACAAGGTCCTGACCGACTGGAACGGGCTCATGATCGGGGCGCTCGCCTTCGCCGGGCGCGCGCTCGACGAGGCGCGCTTCGTGGCCGCCGCGGCCGCGGCGGCCGCGCGCGTGCTCGAGGCGCTGTGGCTCCCGGCCGGGGACGGCCCGCCGGGGGGCCGGCGCCTGCTCCACCGCCTGCGCGACGGCGAGGCCGCGATCGAGGGCCTGCTCGACGACCACGCGTTCCTGGCCTGGGGCCTGCTCGAGCTGTTCGAGGCGACGGGCGAGGCGGCGTGGCTCGCCCGGGCGCGCGCGCTCGCGGCGGCCATGCGGGCCGGGTTCGAGGCGCCGGAGGGCGGGTTCTTCCAGGCGCCCGCGGCGGCCGCGGACGGGGTGGCGCTCCTGCACCGGCCGCGGCCCGTCTACGACGGCGCCGTCCCCGCGGGGAACTCGGTCGCGGCGCTCGTGCTGGGCAAGCTCGCGCTCCTCGGCCAGGACGACGACCTGCGCCAGGCGGCGCTCGGCGCGCTCCGCTCGGCGGGCGAGCTGCTGACGAAGGCCGGCGGGCACGGGGGCACGCAGGCGCTGCACGCCTTCGACCTGCTGCTCGGGCCCAGCCGCGAGGTCGTCGTCGCGGGCGACCCCGGGGACCCGCGCACGCGGGCGCTCCTGCGCGAGGTCGACGGGAGGTTCCTCCCCGACGCGGTGGTCGTGCGCTGGCCCGCGGGCGAGGGCGCGGAGGGGCTGGCGGCGCTGACGGCGGCGTTGCCGTGGGTCGCGGCCCAGGGGCCGCGCGGCGGGGCGCCCGCGGCCTACGTGTGCCAGGGCTTCGCGTGCCGGGCCCCGGTGACGGAGGCGGGGGAGCTGAGGAGGGAGATCGGAGGTTGGCGGTAGGCGGGCGGGTCGGTGACGGGGCAGAGGGCAAGGGCAAGGGCAAGGGCAAGGGCAAGGGCAGGGGAAGAGGGAAGAGGAAGAGACAGGAGGGGGTCGCGCGAACCGCGGGAACGGGAACGGGAACGGGAACGGGGGGAGCTCCGCCCTGAGCGGGCGGGTGGGTGACGGGGCAAGGGCAAGGGCAAGGGCAGGGGAAGAGACAGGAGGGGGTCGCGCGGACGGAGAGGAGCTCCGCGGGGTGCGGGCGGGGTGTTGCCGCGGGCTGGCTCCGGCGACGATCTGGGCATGACGACCGAAGACGTGGGCGCGCGGCCCGAGGGGCTCGCGGCGCTGTTCCGGCCGCGCGGGGTGGCGGTGCTCGGCGCGAGCCGGGCCGCGGGGTCGATCGGGCAGGCGATCGTCCGCAACCTGATCGACGGCGGGTTCACGGGGCCCGTGTTCCCCGTGAACCCGAGCGCGCGGGCCGTGTGCTCGGTGCCGTGCTACCCGGCGATCGAGGACGTCCCCGGGCCGGTCGACCTGGCCGTGGTCGCCGTGCCCGCGCCGGCCGTCCCGGACGTCGTCCGGCGGTGCGGGGCGCGCGGGGTCGGCGCGGTCGTCGTCGTCTCGGCGGGCTTCCGCGAGGCGGGGGGCGAGGGCGTCGCGCGCGAGGACGCCCTGCGCGCGGCGGCCGCGGCCCACGGCGTGCGCGTGGTCGGCCCGAACTGCATGGGGGTGCTCTCGACCGACCCCGAGGTCCGGCTCGACGCGTCGTTCGCGGCGGTCCGGGCCCGCCCGGGCGGCGTCGCGTTCGCGAGCCAGAGCGGCGCGCTCGGCGAGGCGCTGCTCGCGCGCGCGGCCGAGCTCGACCTGGGCCTGAGCGCGTTCGTGAGCCTCGGCAACCGCGCCGACGTGGGGCCGGCCGACCTGCTCGCCTGGTGGGAGGACGACCCCCGCACGCGGGTCGTGCTGCTCTACCTCGAGGGCCTGGGCGACCCGCGCGCGTTCGCGCGCGCGGCCGCGCGCGTCGCGCGGGCGGGCAAGCCCGTGCTCGCGGTGAAGAGCGGGCGCACGGCCGCGGGTGCGCGCGCGAGCGCGTCGCACACGGGCGCGCTCGCGGGCGGCGACGAGGCGACGACGACGCTCCTCGAGCAGTGCGGCGTCCTGCGCGTGACGCGCGTCGAGGGGCTGTTCAACCTCGCGCGCGCGTTCGCGCGCCAGCCCGTGCCGCGCGGGCCGCGCGTCGCGATCGTGTCCAACGCGGGCGGGCCCGGGATCATGGCGGCCGACGCGGCGACGGCCTACGGGCTCGAGGTCCCGCCGCTCGCGCCCGCGACGCAGGCGGCCCTGCGGGCCGCGCTCGTGCCCGGCGCGAGCGTCGTGAACCCGGTCGACGCGATCGCGACGGCCTCGGCCGAGGCCATGGGGCGCGCCGTCGAGCTCGCGCTCGCCGACCCGGGCGTCGACGCGCTCCTCGCGATCTACGTCGGCCCCTCGGTCATGGACGTGCGCGCCGTCGCGGGCGCGCTCGTCGCCGGGGTCGACCGCGCGCGGGGCGCGGCCGAGGCCCCGGGCCCGGGCGCGGGCAAGCCCGTGCTCGTGTGCTTCATGGGCGGGCGCGTGGACGAGGCGCGGCAGGTCCTGCGCGCCGCGGGGATCCCCGCCTACGACTTCCCGGAGGACGCGGCGCAGGCGCTCGGCGCCATGGCGCGCTACCGGGCCTGGCTCGAGCTGCCCGAGGACGCCCCGGCGTCGCCCGCGCCCGACCTCGCCGCGCGCGCGGCCGCGGCGCTCGGGGACCACCCGCCCGGCTGGCTCCCGAGCGAGGTCGCGTTCGCGCTCCTCGACGCGGCCGGGGTGCCGACGGTGCCGCGCGCCTGGACCGCGGCGGGCGCCTCGCCCGAGGCCGCCGCCGACGAGGCCGTCGCCGCGGCCGCGCGCCTCGGCTGGCCGGTCGTGCTCAAGCTCGAGCACCCCGACCTCCTCCACAAGACCGACGTCGGCGCAGTCCGGCTCGGGCTCGCGGACGAGGGCGCCCTGCGGGCCGCGCTCGCGGACGTGCGCCGGCGCGCCGCCGCGGTCGGGCTCGACCCCGCGCGCGCGCGCTGGCTCGTGCAGGCCCAGGCCGCCCGGGGGCGCGAGCTGCTCCTCGGCGCGCGCCGGGACGCCGCCGTCGGCCCCGTGGTCGCCGTCGGCCAGGGCGGGACCGAGGCCGAGGTCCAGCGCGACGTCGCGCTCGGCGTGCCGCCGCTCGGGCCGCGCGCGGTCGAGCGCATGCTCGCGTCGCTCCGCATGGCCCCGCTCCTCCATGGGCACCGCGGCGCCCCGGCCGTGGACGAGCCCGCGCTCGTCGACGCCGTCCTGCGCCTCGCCGCCCTGCTCGAGGCCTGCCCCGACCTCGACGAGCTCGAGGTGAACCCGCTCGTGGCCACGCCCGCGGGCGTCCTCGCCCTCGACGCGCGCGCCGCGCGCCGCC
>JANJTH010000480.1 GCA_024711205.1 Planctomycetota bacterium
GCGCGCCGCCGGGCGGCGGCCCTCGCCTGACGAGGGCCGCCGCCCGGCGGCCGAGCACGTCCCTCGCGCCGGAGGGCGAGCGCGCCGCGGGCCGCGCCCCGCCCCTCGTCGGCCGCGGAGGGCAGGGACCCCCGAGCGGCCGCAGGGACGAGGTGAGCGGGGGCTCGCCGCCGCCGCTCGCTACCGATCCGTGACGCCCGCGTCGTTCAGCGCGTCGAGGAAGCCGCGCACGTTCTCGTCCGGCGCGGCGCCGCGGGCCGCCTCGGCGTCGGCGGAGAGCCGCGACATCCCGGGGCCGTCGCCGAGCACCATGGCGCGGTCGAGGTCGCGCGTCTCTCGCGCGCGCGCCGCGCGCTCGCGCAGGTGGTCGACGGCCTCGGGGTCGCCCGCGTAGGCGCGGGCCATGGCCTCGTAGAAGGCGGCCTCGGCGTCGTAGGCGGCGAGCCGCGTCGTGGGCAGGTCGCTCGCGAGGTCGAGCGCGCGCGACGTGGCCCGGTCACGGCCCCAGCCCGCGAAGACGTCCGTGCGCCCGCCCCACGGGTCGCCGGCGCCGCCGGGGGCCGCGCCGCGGAGCGCCCACAGCGCGGCGTCGTCGGTCGCGCGGGCCGTGTGCGTCCGGTCGGGCCCGTAGACCTCGCGGGCCACCGCCCCGAAGCGCGCGTCGTAGGCCTCGAAGATCCGCGCGACCTCCTCGCGGAACTCGGCCTCGCGCCGGGCGGCCAGGCGCTCGGCCGAGGTCAGGAGCGCGGCGTAACGGCCCGGGTCCTGCGCGGCCAGCTCGCGGTAGCGGCGGAGCGCGTCGTCGCTCTCCTTGACCGAGACGCCCGCGCGGTTGAGCCGGTCCCACAGGATCGCCTCGACCTCCTGGACGTCGCGGGCCAGCACGTCGCGGTACTCCCGGTTCGCGTCGGCGTAGGCGTCGAGCGCCGCGCGCACGTCGCCGCCCTCGCGCTGGGCGCGCAGCACGGCGTCGGCCGCCTCGCGCACGCGCTCGCGGGCCTGCCGCCGCTCGAGCGCCGCGTCGATCTCCCGGGCGATCTTGTCGCCCCAGTAGAGGACGACCGCCGTCTCGACCGCGTGGTAGGTGAAGCCGGCCACGCTCGTGAGCCGCGACATGCGGCCGAGCCGCTCGGCGAGCCGGGCCCCCTGCGGGATCCGCTTGAGGTCGACGACCCAGCGGATCCCCGCCACGCCGGCCTTGACCGCCGTGGACGACAGGCCGAGGCCGGCCAGGTTGATCGCGAAGGCGCGGCCCTGGAACGTCCCCCCGACCAGCTCCGGGAGCGCCATGCCGACCGCGAGCGAGATGTTCGAGCGGAGCACGTTCTGGACGAACTGCGGGCGGACGAAGCGGTCGAGGTGCCGCTTGAGGAAGGCCGTGTAGGCCATGTCGCCGCCCATGGCGCCGACCGTGAACAGGCCGTAGTGGACGTAGAAGTCGGTCTTGGTCAGCCCCTCGAAGAACTCCTCGACGAGGAGCCGGTCGCCCGTCTTCGCGACGACGGCGAGCTCCTTGAGGAACAGCGCCATGGAGAAGTGGGCGAGCCCGCCCGCGGCGCCCCGGCCGATCTGCCCCCAGTCGATCGTGCGCGTGCCGGGCCGGCGCGCGCTCGCGTAGGGGTCGAGCTCCGCCTCGAGCGCGCGGATCGAGCGCTCGAGCGCGGGGCGCGCCGGGTCGTCGGCCGCGAGCATGCTGCGGAGCAGCGTCTTGGCGCGGATCTCCCAGCGGTTCACGACGTCGAGCGCCGCGGGCTCGCCGCGGGCGGCGCGCAGGAGCAGCTCGTTCGTCGCCGCGGCGCCGCGCGCCTCGACCATGCGCCGGAGCTGCAGCACGTGCGTCAGCTCGTCGATCATGGCGAACTTGCTCACGGGCGCGCCCTCGCGCAGGAGGACCTTCGGCCGCCCGTCGGCGCCCAGGATCGTGCGCGCCTGGGACTCGGCCGGCAGGCGCGGGTCGCCGGCGGGGACGAACTCGACGAGGCCGCCGTTGCGGGCGATCCGCTCGGCGAACCGCTCGACCTCGACGGCGGTCGCGCGCGGGCCGACCTCGGTCCCGGCGCCCGGGAAGTAGCTGTTGAGCCCCGCCACGCCCTCGAGCGGCGGGCGCCCGGCGCGGATGTTCGCCTCGATGATCGCCCAGTTGTTCTGGTTGCCGCCCGCGCCGTAGCCCCAGCGCGAGAACTCGACGTCCTTGAGCTGGCTGTTCTTGAACAGCGGGTGGTTGCGGACCTCCTCGACCGAGTTGCACTTCGCCACGATCTCGGTCGGCAGGATCCAGAACGGGAGCAGGACCTCCTTCTCGCCCGAGAGCCCGCGGTGGTTGAAGATCGCCCGCTCGGGCGCGACCTTGAGGATGTAGAAGGGCGGGCCGAAGGTCGGGAGCGGGACCGTGCTCGCGGAGATCAGCACGCTCTTGACCGAGTTCGCGCTCGTCCCGAGCCCGCCGCCCTTGTGGTGCTCGATGATCCGCGTGAGCTCGCGCAGGTTCTCGCCGTTGCCGCCCGTGGCCGTCGTGGCCTCGACGAAGTAGCGGTCGATCCGCGGCAGGCGGTTGTCCCAGCTCGTCCGCATGTGCCGGATCGAGTTGGGGAGCATGAGCCCCTCGCCGCCCGAGGCGGGCGGCATGCGGAACACCTGGTCGTTCTTGGCCCCGCGCACGAGGATCAGCTCGCTGCCCGGGACCTTGGGCTTGGCGCCCCGGGCCAGGAACTCGAGGTTCAGCTCGAGGTAGCGGCGCAGCTCGGGGTCGGCGCGCTGGAGGTCCAGGTAGCGCTTGAGCTTCTTGCCCAGGCCCTTGTAGTCGCCCGCCTCCATGAGCTTCTTGAAGTCGAGCTCCTCCTGGGCGGGCGCGGGCGCGCCGAGCCCGAGGAGGAGCCCGACGCAGAGCAGGCCGGCGCGCAGGGGCGCGTGGCGCCGGGTCGCGGTCGTCGTCGTCACTGGCCGGTCCTCCCCCGCTCGAGCTCGCCCGTGATCCCGCGCGTGTTCGCCATGCTCGGGTCGAGCAGCGCCCGCTCGCGGTCGCGGATCTCGCGCGTCGTCGTGGCCCAGGTCCTGAGCAGCCGCGCGACCTCCGGGTCGGTCGCGCGGGCGGCGGCCGCCTCGTAGAGGGCCGCCTCGTCGTCGTAGCCCTGCGCCCGGTTCTCGCTCACGGCCCGCGCGTCGCGCACCGGGTCGTAGGCGCCGCGGCGCAGGCCGTCCGTGTAGGCGCGGCGGAGCGCGGCGTCGCGGTCCGCCTCGAACCGGGCCACCGCGGCGTTCAGGCGCGCGTCGACCTCGGCGTCGCTCCGCTCGGAGTAGCGCGAGACGTGCTCGGTCAGCGCGCCGTAGCGGCTCGCGATCGCGTTGAACCGGCTCGTGCCGGTCCCCGCGATCGTGGCCTCGCGCCCGGCCCGCTCGAGCTCGGCGTTGAACCGCTCGGTCGCGGCGATCGCGGGGGCGAGCGACCGGTCCCGGAACGCGGTGTAGCTCCCGACCGCCTCCTCGAGCGCCGCGCGGAGCGCGGGGTCCTCGGGGTCGCGGGTCGTGGCCGCGAGCGCGAGCACGCGCCCCGCCGCGTCGGCCACGCGCGTCCGCGCGGCGCGCTCGTCGAGCCAGTCGGTCATGCGCGCCGAGGCCTCCTCGGCGAAGTAGAGGACGACCGCGAGCTCGACGCCGTGGTAGATCCAGCCCGGCACGCCGCCCGCGAGCTTGAGCGCGCGGGCGAGCCCCGCGTAGCGCTCGAGCCGCCCGAGCGGGACGACCCAGCGCAGCCCCGCGATCCCGGCCTTCACGGCCGAGGACGAGAGCATGAGCCCCGTGAAGTTGATCGCGAACGTCCGCCCGTCGAACTGTCCGTGCACGATCATGGGCAGCGCCATGCCGGTCGCGAGCGCGACGTTGCTCTTGAGCACCGTGTTCACGAACGACGGCTTGACGAACCGCTGGAGGAAGCGCGTGTAGGCGAGCGTGCCCGCCTCGGCGCCGACCACGAACAGCCCGTAGTGGCTCCAGAACTCGGTCGTGGCGAGGCCCTCGAAGAAGACCTCGATCGCGGCGCGGTCGCCCGTCTGGATCACCTTGGCGAGGTCCTTGAGGAACAGGCCGAGCAGGAAGCTCGCGGCGCCGGCCCCGTGCTCGCGCGCCTTGACGCGCACGCGCTCCCAGTTGACCGAGCCGTTGCCGTTGCGGACGTCGAGGTAGGGGTCGAGGACGCGGCGCAGGCGCTCGATCTCTCGCTCGAGGAGCTGCCGGTCGGGGTGGTCGGCCGGCAGCGTGAGCCGGACCATGCGCTTGGCCTCGATCTCCCACTCGAGCATCTTCGCGATCGCGACCGGGTCCCCGCGCATGGCGTCGGTGAACAGGCGCGAGACGGCCTCGCCGCCGAGCGCGCGCCGCATGCGGTCGAGCTGGATCGAGTGCGTGAGCTCGTCGATCAGCGCGTAGCGCGAGACGGGGCGCCCCTCGGGCAGGAGGATCACGGTGTTGCCCGCCGCGTCGACGAGCGTGCGCGCCTGCGCGCCCGCGAGCCGCGGGTCGCCGGCGGGGACGCGGACGACGCGGGCCCCGTAGCGGGCGACGCGCTCGGCGAACCGCGCGATCTCCGCCTCCGAGGCGACCGGGCCGACCGTCGCCAGCTCGAAGCGCGAGAACAGGTTGCTCGGCTTGTTCGTGACGTCGTGCTCGCGGCCGGCGTACTCGACCGTCGCGCCGCGCATGTTCATGCCCCGGCGCGTGACGGCGCGCGACATGCCCTCGCGCACGAGCGGGTCGGGCTCGACGAGGAACGCCTCGCCGCGGCCGAACCGGATCGCGTCGGTCCCGGCCGCGCCCGCGCGAACGGGCGGCGCGCCCTCGACGGCGCTCACGATCCCCGGGAGGAGCTCGGCGGCCGTCGCGCGGGCGGCCGGGCTGCCCGTGACCTCGACCGTGAGCCCGCGGTTGGGCGAGTAGCTCCCGGCCTCGACGCCGCCGCCCACGCGGATGTCGAAGCTCGCGTTCGGGTGGCGGGCGGCGAGCTCGCTCGCGAGCCGCGACACGACCGCGTTGCCGCGCTCGAGCGACCGGACGAGCTCGGCGTCGGTGTAGGGGGCGCGGACCTCGGCCTCGAGCGCGGCCCGCGCCTCGGGGGACAGCCCCGTGATGTCCGACGGCTTGAGCTTCTTCGACGTGTCGAGCGAGTTCAGCGCGTTGCCGTCGAGCACGTCGATGATCCCGGCGATCCGGTCGCGCAGGAAGCTCGAGCGGGGCAGGTCGCGCGGCACGAGCCGGTCCGCGACCTCGAGCACGCGCGCCGTCCGCTCGTCGTTCGCGAGCGGGCGGTTCGGGAACCGGGCCGCCTCCTTGGCCTGGACCTCGATGTCCGTGATCCTGAGCGCCTCGAGGTAGTGGTCGACCATGCGCTCGAACGTGTAGGTCGTCGAGCTGCTGCTGTTCCCGAGCGTCGCCGTGCTGCCCGGGACGTCCGAGATGATCACGGAGGTGAAGAACTTGACCCGCTCGCCCGCGGCGACCTTGCGGTTGTAGCGGTCGATCTCGCGCGTCAGGTAGCTGTTCTCGACCTCGACCGCGTGCATGCCGCGCGTGCGGACGTCCTCGAGCCAGCCCATGGTCTCGACGGCGGGCGAGTAGACGTTGCCGAGGT
The DNA here is from genome assembly GCA_024711205.1 of Planctomycetota bacterium. Taxonomy (GTDB): domain Bacteria; phylum Planctomycetota; class J058; order J058; family J058; genus JANJTH01. Next base: position 5,621 of record JANJTH010000480.1, read on the forward strand.
GCGTGCCGACCCGCAGGCGGTCGCCGAGCGGCGAGGTCCGCCCCTCGAAGTACTCGACGAAGCCGTTGCGCACGGTGCCGGTCGCCCGCTCGTTGCGCCAGTCGTAGACCTCGGTCGGGATGTGGATGTCGCCCACGCGCACGCCCGCGGCCGTGCCGCCGGCCGTGCCGAAGTAGGCGATCGTCTTGTGCCCCGACTCGACGAGCGCGCGCGTCACGTCCGCCATGGCGTCGCCGTAGTAGTTGTTCACGAGCCGCGCCGTCTCGAACCGGCCGTTCCGGTTGACGCGCAGCTCGTCGGCGCGCAGCGCGCCCGACTCGAGCGCGCGCGTGATCGTGGCGTCCTTGTGCGAGACGCCGCCCGGCAGGCGGAGCTTGCCGTCGGCGACGAGCTTCGAGAGGACCTCGGAGGCCGCGTGGGCCTTGGCGAGGTTCACGAGGGACTTCTCGGCCGCGATCAGCGCCTTGAGCGCGGCCACCTTGCCGAACACGTCCGCGGGGGCGCGGCCCATGCCCTCGGCGAGCTTCGCGTCGTTGCGGACGGCCTCGAGCGCGCGCTCGATGTCGCGCCGCGCGTTGCCCGTCGCGCGCCCGCGCTCGCGCTCGAGCTCCTTGATCAGGCCCTCGTGGGGGTTCGAGCCGAGGACGTCGCGGAGGTACTCCGCGCCGCGCCGGGCGAGGGCCCGCTCGAGCAGCTCGTTGCGGAGGGTGGCCCGGAACCCGACGATCGCGAGCGAGCCGCCGGCGCCGAGCCGCTCGAGCCCCTCGCGCATGGTCCGGTAGCTGCGCTCCTTGAGCGCCTCGACGTCGCCCACGATCTCGAAGCGGTTGTTCGCGACGCCGCCGCCCTCGGCGAAGCGGAGGAGCGACGAGAGGTGCCGGACGCGGTCGAGCCCGTCGATCGTGCCCGTGACCACGTAGCGCAGCTCGCCCTGGGGGCTCTCGACGAGGAGCAGGCGCTCGTAGGAGCCGTTGGGCGAGCGGACCTCGCCGAGCACGTTGAACCGGCGGTTCTTGAGGTCCGAGAGCGCCTCCGCCTCGCTGCCGACGTGGAGCTCGACCACGCGGCCGTCGTTCACGATCCGGCGCAGCGCGGCGCGCGTGAAGCGGTCGGCCAGGTAGTCGTGCAGGTCGTGCATGCTGTGCGGCGCGTTCACGTCGATCGCGCGCACCTCGGCCGGGTAGCCGCGCGAGCGCGGCGGGGCGAACCCGGTCGTCGTGACCGGCATGAGGTTGCTGGCGATCGCCTTGACCCGCCACGCCGAGTCGTAGGCGCGGAACAAGTGCAGGTCGACCTTGAGGTCGACGGCCGCGAGCCGGCGGGCGCGCAGGTCCTCCTTGAACAGCTCCGAGAGCATGGGCTCGACGGCCGTCTCGAGGTGGGCGGCGGCGAAGGTCCGCGTGGCCGCGCGCTTCGCGCGGACGCGCTCGGCCTTGGCCGGGTCGGTCCGCTCGAGGCGGCTCGCGATCGAGTCGACGATCCGCTCGATCGACTCGAGCCGGAGGTCGACCGCGAGGTTGCGCAGCTCGGCCGCCGCCTCGGCCGTGCGGGGCTGATCCTGGGCCGGGGCGGGCGTCGCCCACGCGAGCGCGGCGAGGAGCGCCGCGACGCCGGCCAGGGGGCGGATGGGGAGACGGAGGTGCACCATGGGGTTCCCGCTCGCAACGTCCAGGCCGGAGTGTAACTCGTGCTCCAAGCGCTCGCTTGCGTCGCAGATGAGTTCCGCCCCGGGATCCGGGACGAACACCAGGGGCTGTGGTTGCGGCGGTCGCCGCGGCGCGTCAGCGCGGCAGGTTGGCGCGGAGCATGGGGCGCGCCGGCTCGATCAGGTGGAGCTCGAGCTTGCGGTAGCTCCCGTCGGTGAACTTGTGCTGACGGAAGCCCACCCGTCGGAGCTCGACGCGCGCCGCGTCGTCGGGGTCGGGCACGGCGACCCAGGCGACCAGATACCGGTGCCAGCGCGTCTCGACCACCCGGGTGTTCCCCCCGCCGGCGTAGTCGTAGCGGACGGTCTTCTCCGTCCAGCCGGGGCTCGCGATCGCGAGCGCGAGGACCTCCCAGCCCTGCTCCTGCGCGACGAGCGCGCGCAGGCGCGCGCGCCAGCCGGCCGGGTCGTCGCCCGCGTACGCGTCCGCCGGGAGGCGCTGCGCGGAGACCACGCGCGCCGAGAGCGCCTCGACCCGGGCGCGCGCGGCGGCGAGCTGGGGGGCGAGCGGGGCCGCGGCCGCGTCGCCGACGCCGGACCGGGCCTGCTCGCCCTCCGCGAGCAGGCGCCCGGCGTGCTCGAGCGGGGGGAGCGCGAGGAACGCGGCCTCGCTGGCGCCCAGGAGCCGCTCGGCCTCGTCGGCGCGGTCGGTCGCCCGCGCGAGGCGCGCGCGGACCACGGCGACGCCCGCCTGATCGGCGCGCTCGCGCGTGCGCGCCAGGTCGGCGTCGGCGCGCGCCTGCTCCGCGGGCGCGAGCCCGACCTGCCGGGCCGCGACGAGCAGGGGCTCGGCGTCGGCGAGCCGCGCGCGCCCGTCGTCGAACGCGCCCAGCCCGCCGCCCTGCGAGACGGCGAGCTGGAAGCACTCCCGGGCCTGGGACAGGATCCGGAGCCCGCGCTCGAGCTGCCCGAGCCCGGCCGAGTCCTGCAGGGTCTCGAGCCGCGCCGCGCGCGCCGCGACCTGCTCCTCGGCCGCCCCGACCGCGCGGGCCTGCTCGAGCGCCGCCGCGGCCTGCGCGAGCTGCGCCGCGGCGGCCTGGGGCTGCTCCTTCTTGTAGGCCAGCACGGCCCGGGCGAGCGCCGCGTCGGCGCCCGCGAGGTGGGCGCGGCCGAGCCGGGCGCTCGCGTCCAGGGCCGAGAGGAGGTGCTCCCCGTGGACCGCGAGGAGGACCCCCGCGGCGGCGGTGTCGTAGAACTTGCGCGCGACCGCGCCCTTGGCGACATACACCCGGAACGCGTCGTCGGCGAAGTCGGGGTCGGGGGCCTCCGCCGCGAAGCGCGCGAGCGCCTTCGCGGCCGCCGGACGGGCGTCGCGCAGGAAGGCCTGGAGCTCCCCCGCGCTCGCGAGGCGGCGGCGCGCGCCCGCGTCGCGGTCGAGGAGGGCGCCGTCGATCCGGTCGACCTCGTCGAGGTCCTTCGCGAGCAGGTGCAGGCACGCCTCGACGTCGCGTCCGTCGCGCAGGAGGGTGGCCTTCCCCAGCTCCTCGAACCGCGCCATGAGGGCGTCGACGGCGGCCCGGCTGGCTGCCTCGTAGCGGGCGCGGAGGCGCTCGAGGCGCGCCTCGGCGTCGGCCGGGAGCGCGACGCCGGCGGCGCGCCGGTTGAACGCGTGCTGGAGCACCGCGCGCGAGACGGCCAGGTCGCCCAGCTCGAGGCCCAGCTCGGCGCGGGCGAGGAGCTCGACGACCTCCTCGGCGCCGTCGTCCGGCGCGAGCGGGGGCACGGGCCCGTAGCAGAGGTCGCGGGCGCGGCGGACGCGCGCGTCGAGCTCGGCCTCGCGGGCCGCGCGCGGCGCGCCGGCCCGCACGTCGCGGCGCGCGCACAGGCGCTGGCGCTTCGCGTCCGCCCACAGGCCCCACAGCAGCACGCGGGCCTCCGCCCGCTTCCCCGCGTCCACGAGCGCCTCGAGCCGCTCGAGGAGCGCCGGGGCCATGGCCTCGCGGGCCGCGTCGACGGCGCGAGCCTCCGTCGCCAGCGCGGCCGCCTCGGGGCCGGCGCTGCGGAGCGGTGGGACCGTGGTCGGCCTCGGCCCCCGCGCCGTCGGCGGCGCTCCGGGCGGGGCGCCCGGCCCGGGCTTCGGCTCGGCGGGCGGCTCGGTCG
>JANJTH010000535.1 GCA_024711205.1 Planctomycetota bacterium
GCTCCTCGCGCGCGGGGCCGACCCCGCGGCGCGCGTGCCGCCGCGCGGCGAGACCGCCCTCGCCGCCGCCGCCGCCGCCGGCTCGTTCGAGGCGCTCGAGCTGCTCGCGGCGCGGCCCGGCGTCGACCCGACCGTCGTGTCCGGCCCCTACCCCGAGCCCGGGCCGACCTGGGCGCGCGCGGGCGACCTCGCGCGCGCGGCCGGGCACGAGGACGTCGCGAGCGCGCTCGAGGAGGCCGCGTCCGACTGGGACCACGAGGGCCGCGACGTGTCGATCCTCGCGACGATCACCCGCCTCGAGGTCCGCCCGCTCGGGGCGGCGCACCCCCTCGAGCTCGCGCTCGGGGCGCCCGCGGGCTGGGGCAGCGTCCGCGTGGCCCTGCCGGCCGGCGCGCACGTCCGCGAGGGGCTCGGCGAGGGGCTCGGCGTGGTCCCCGGGCGCGCGACCGGCGCGTTCCTGCGCGTCCCCCTGCGCTGGCGGGTCCCGGGAGACGGCCAGGGAGGCGCGTGGACGACGCACGACCTCGTCGTGAACAAGCCGAACAGCGACGAGCCCGTCCTGAGCGGCGTGCTGCACCTCGGACCCGGCCCGTGCGAGGTGCTCGTGACGCTCCGCCCGCACGCGCCGCCCGTGCACCGGTAGCGGGCCGGGCTCCGCCCGGCGCCGTCACCGGCGCGCCGGCGGCGGGCCCGGCGCTCAGCCCCGCGTCCAGGTCGCGCCGTCCTTGCGCGCCTGGACCGTGACCCCCCGCGCGGTCAGCTCGGCCTTCACGGCGTCGGCGCCCGCCCAGTCCTTGGCCGCCCGGGCGGCCTGCCAGCGCTCGAACAGCGCCTGCTCCTCGGGGGAGAGCGCGTCCGCCTCGGGCGCGAGCACGCCGAGGACGCGGTCCGCGTCGTCCCAGAACGCCTCGACGGCGGCCGCGAACTCGACGTCCCAGGCCCCCAGGCGGTTCACGTCGGCCACGAGCTCGAACAGGGCCGCGAGCGCGCGCGGCACGTTCAGGTCGTCCTCGATCGCGTCGTGGAACGCCGTCCGCGCGCGCGCGAGCCGCTCGTGCGCGCCGTCGGGCGCCGCCGGGCTCGTGGCCCGCGCGCGCAGGTCGCGCCGGAACGCGTCGAGCCGCTTGAGCGCGCCGCGCGCGTCGACGAGCGAGTCGAAGCGCACGGGCCGGCGCGCCTCGCCCTCGCCCTCGTAGGTGACGGCCAGGTTCGAGGGCGAGCGGTAGTGCGCCGCGATCAAGGCGTAGCGGACCTCGCGCGGGGTCGCCTGCCCGAGCGTCACGAGGTCGCCCAGCGTGTAGAAGTTCTTGAGCGACTTCGACATCTTCTGCCCGCCCACGAGCAGGTGCTCGTTGTGCAGCCAGAAGCGCGCGAACGTGCAGCCCGAGGCCGCCTCGCTCTGGGCGATCTCGTTCTCGTGGTGCGGGAACACGAGGTCGACCCCGCCCGCGTGCACGTCGAGCGCCTCGCCGAGGTGCTTGAAGGCGAGCGCCGAGCACTCGAGGTGCCAGCCCGGCCGCCCGCGCCCGAACGGCGCGTCCCAGGCCACGTCGCCGTCGTCCTCGCTCCAGGCCTTCCAGAGCGCGAAGTCGTGCGCCGACTCCTTGTCGTACTCGTCCTGCGCGACGCGCCCGCCCGCGCCGGCCTGGAGCGTGCGCGCCTCGAGGTGCGAGAGCTTCCCGTAGCCGGGGAAGGCCGCGATCTTGAAGTAGACCGAGCCGTCGTCGCTCCGGTAGGCGACGCCCGTCGCGAGCAGGCGCTCGGTGAGCGCGATCATCTCGGGGATCGCGTCCGTCGCGCGCGGCATGACGTGCGGGCGGAGGATCCGCAGCGCGTCGCAGTCGTCGAGGAACGTCCGCGTGTAGCGCTCGGTGAACTCGCGCAGGGGGACGCCCTCGCGCCGCGCCCCGCGGATCGTCTTGTCGTCGACGTCCGTCAGGTTCATGACGTGGCGGACCTCGTAGCCGAGCCACTCGAGCGACCGGCGCAGCAGGTCGTAGAAGAGGAACGCGCGCAGGTTGCCGATGTGGACCCGGTCGTAGACGGTCGGGCCGCACGTGTACATCTTGATCGGGTGGTCGGGGGGCCCGAACGGGCGCTTCTCGCGCGCGAGCGTGTCGTGGAGCAGGAGGGCCATGGGGCGGACGTCCTCGTCGGGGCGGGCCTGGGCTCAGGTCGACGGCGCGCCGGGCGGGGGAGTGTCGCCGGTCCGGGCGCCGGGCGCGAGCGGCCCGGGCCCCGTGGCCTGCCCCCGCGGGACCAGGGTCACCACGGCGCTGGCCTCGATCGCGCGGCCCTCGCCCACGGGGCCCAGCCCCTCGGCCGTCTTCGCCTTGACGTTCACGCGCTCGGGCGGGAGCCCGAGCAGCCGGGCCAGGCTGGCCCGGATCGCCGGCTTGTGGGCCTTGAGCTTGGGCCGCTCGGCGTGGACGACGCAGTCGAGGCCGGCCGGCGCGAGCCCGCGCGCGGCGACGCGCTCGAGCGCGACCGCGAGCAGGCGCGCCGAGTCTGCCCCCGCGTAGGCCGGGTCCGTGTCGGGGAAGTGCTCGCCTATGTCCCCCAGGCCCGCGGCGCCGAGGACCGCGTCGGTGACCGCGTGGAGGAGCACGTCGGCGTCGCTGTGCCCGAGGAGCCCGAGCTCGAACGGGACCTCGACGCCGCCCAGCACGAGCCGCCGCCCCGGCGCGAGCCGGTGCACGTCCGTCCCGAGCCCCACGCGCACGGCGTGGAGGTCGGTCGCGGCGGCGCTCGCCGCGCTCGCCGACCCGGCGGCGCTCGCCGCGCTCGCCGACCCGGCGGCGCTCGCCGCCGCGCCGGCCGCCGGCTCGGCCACCTC
>JANJTH010000662.1 GCA_024711205.1 Planctomycetota bacterium
CTGCGCCAGGCCGCGCTCGACCCCCGCGCGGGCGCGGAGGCGCGCGGCGAGCGCCTCGACCTCGGCGGCGCCCGCCGGGTGGCGATCGCGCGCGCGGGCGAGCTGGTCCCAGATGGCCGCCGGCTGGGCCCCGTCCTGCTCGAGCAGCGCCCGCGCGCGATCGAGGGCCTCGGCCGCCTCGACGCGGCGGCGCGCCTCGTGGGCCGGGTCGACCGGGGGCGGCGGACGCTCGGCCAGCAGGCGCGGCGCCGCGGCGACGAGCGCCCCCGTGAGCCCGATGAGCGCCAGCCCCCCCGCCCCCAGGGCGACGAGGCGCCGGCGCGCCTTGCCCGAGACGGGCGCGAGGAGCGACTCCGCGAGCGAGTCCCCCTCGAGCCAGCGCTCGAGGTCGCCCGCCATCGCGCGCGCGCTCGCGTAGCGGTCGCCCGGGTCGCGCGCGAGCGCGCGCAGGCAGATCGCGTCGAGCTCCGGCGCGAGCCCGGGCTTCACCCCGCTGGGCGCCGGCGCCGTCCCGTGGCAGACCTGCTCGGCGAGCGTGATCGCCGTCGCCCCCTGGAAGGGGAGCTGGCCGGTCAGGCACTCGAACAGGAGCACGCCGAGCGCCCACACGTCGACGCGGTGGTCGACGTCGGACGTGCCGAGGAGCTGCTCCGGCGCCATGTGCGTGGGGGTGCCGAGGAGCTCGCCCGTGCGCGTGAGCGAGCGCGAGAGCGCGTCGTCGCGGGCGACCCCGAAGTCGGTGATGCGCGGGCGGCCCGTGTCGCGCTCGAGGATCACGTTCGCCGGCTTGAGGTCGCGGTGGATCACCCCGTGGTCGTGCGCGGCCTGCGCCGTGCGCGCGAGCGCCGCGACCGTCCGGGCCGCCTCGTCCGGCGGCAGCGGCCCCGCGGCGAGGCGCTCGGCGAGGGTCTGTCCGGGGCAGTAGTCCATCGCGTAGTAGTGGTGCCCGTCGACGAGGCCCGTGTCGAACACGCCCACGATCCCCGGGTGGGCGATCTTGCTCGCGACCGCCGCCTCCACGCGGAAGCGCTCGAGGGCGTCGGCGTCGTGGCGGCGCGCGCCCACGAGGACCTTCAGCGCGCACTGCCGCTCGAGGGCCTGGTGGCGGGCGAGGTAGATCACGCCCCCCGCGCCGCGGCCGAGCTCGCGCTCGATCAGGTAGGGGCCGATCCGCCGCCCGACCTCGGCCTGAGGCGGCTCGAGCGGGGGCTCCCGGACCGGGGTGACGAGGGCCTGCGCCTTGAGGGTGCCCTCGAGCTCGGGGCGCCCCCGGCGGCCGCGGCCGCCCCGGTCGAGCGTCGTCGCCTTCACGTCCTCGCTCGCCGCCGCGCGGGCCGCGGCCGCCGCCAGGCCGCGCCGCCGGTCGAGGACGGTCTTCTCGATGTCCCAGCCGCCGGCCGGCCGGCCGCCCCCGGCGCCGGGAGCTGGGGGCTGGCTCGTCGCCGGCGCGGGCACCGCGGGGTGACCTCCGGTCGCTGGTGCCGGGGGGACCGGGAAGGCGCCCGTCTGCCGCGCCGCCGGGTAGGCGCCCGTCCCGGTCACCGGACCAGCGACGGCCGGGTGAGCGCCCGTGGGCCGCGCCGCCGGGTAGGCGCCCGTCCCGGTCAGCGGGCCCGTGGCCGCCGGATGGGCGCCCGTGGGTCGGACCGCCGAGTGGACCCCGGTCCCCACATGCCCGGGGGCCGCCGGGTAGGCCCCCGTGGGACGGACCGCCGGGTGGGCCCCCGTCCCCGTGGCCTGGAGCGCCTCGAACCGCCCCGACTCGTGCGTCGCGCCGAGCTCGCCGTCGGCCGTCGAGACGAGCGGCCCCTGGCAGCGCGGGCAGGCGAGGCGCGGCAGCGACGCGAGCCCGTCGTAGCCGAGCCGGACGCCGCAGCGCGGGCAGGCGAACGCGCTCCGCGCGAGGTCGCGCAGGAGCCCGGCGACCTGGGCCGGGCCGAGCACGCGCGCCTCGATCGCGGCCTGCGGGAGCGGCGAGTCGCGCCCCATCGCGGCCTCGAGCAGCGGGAGGTGGGCCCCGGTGACGAGCGCCCGGCGCGTGGCGAGCTGGAGGAAGGCGTGGTCCTGTGCGTTCGACACGCAGCCCCCGGAGCCCGACCGCCGCCGGTCCGGGCCTGCGCACGGCGGGCCTTTGGCGGACGCCCGAAGATAGCAGCCCGGGCGCCTCCCGACCCACGTGCCGTCGCGGCAAGGGGCGGCCTCCCCGCCCCTTCGGGCGGGCGCATCCGAGGTTCGCCGGGGGCGCCGTCCAACGGCGGGCGGAGTCCGCGCGTAGCTGCCCCCGAGTCCGGTTTCGCCGCCCCGATCGCCCCAGGAGAACGCAATGCGCTCGCTCACCCGCCACCTGACCGCCGTCGCCGCCCTGCTCCTCGGGGTCGGCGCCTCGCACGCCGCCGCCAACGACAAGGACTACGTCCGCCTCGAGCGGGGCAGCGCCCCCGAGCACGCGGCCCTCCAGACGGCCGTCGCCCACTTCCGCGCGCCCGGCAGCGGCGTCGAGATCGTCCTCTACGGCGTCGTGCACGTGGCCGAGGCCGACTACTACGCGCGCGTCCAGCGCGACCTCGACAGCTACACGACCGTCCTGTTCGAGGGCGTCGCGCCCGGCAAGGAGGCCCCGACCGAGGCCGACAACAGCCTGGGCGACCTCCAGATGGCCATGGGCGACCTGCTCGGCCTGACCTTCCAGAAGGACGGGATCGACTACACGCGCAAGAACCTCGTCCACGCCGACATGAACATGGACCAGCTCAAGGAGCACCTCGGCGGCGGGACGATCTCGCCCATGGGCCAGGTCATGAGCGAGGACCAGCTCAAGAAGATGGCGCCGATGATCAAGATGATCGCGGGCATGGGCAAGGTCTTCATGCAGGGCAACCCGCGCATGCGCGACCAGCTCAAGCTCCAGATGGCGACGCAGCTCAGCCAGGCCGACCTCTCGAAGGGCCTGGGCGAGAAGATGACGCAGGTGATCCTGATCGAGCGCAACAAGGTCGTCATGGAGGTGCTCGAGCGGCAGCTCGCGGCCCAGAAGGACGGCTCGATCGCGATCTTCTACGGCGCGGCCCACATGCCCGACCTCGAGGAGCGCCTCGCCGCGCTCGGGTTCCAGCGGACCTCGATGCGCTGGATGTCGGCCTGGAAGGTCGGCGAGGGCGTCGAGGACGGCTGGCAGGCCCCGGCGACGGCCGGCGCGCCCAAGCCCGCGCCCCGCGCCGCCGAGCCGGTCCCGGCCGGCGCGCCCGCGACGACGCCCTCCGGCGCGCGCTGGTTCTGAGCGAGCCCCGTCCCGCCCCGGCGCCCCGGGCCCGGGCCCCCCCCCGCCCCCCCCCGGGCCCCGCGCCCCTTTGGGGGGGCCCCGGGGGGGGGCG
>JANJTH010000147.1 GCA_024711205.1 Planctomycetota bacterium
GCGGCCTGCCGGCCCGGCGCCGGGGCGGCCTGCCGGCCCAGCGCCCGGGCGGCCTGCCGGCCCAGCGCCCGGCCAGCTTCGTGCTTGACTTCCGGGGGCCAGGCGCGAGACTCCGGACCGTCTCGCGCGCCTCCCGGCCCCAGGGCCCTCGCGGCGCGCACCACCCACCCTCCCCGCCACTGGGGGCGCTCGGAACGCGCGCCGCCCGCGGGCAGGACGCCGGAGATCTCCTCATGAGCGAAGACCGCACCCTGTTCACGTCCGAGTCCGTCGGCGCCGGCCACCCCGACAAGGTGGCCGACCAGATCAGCGACTCGATCCTCGACGCGATCTTCGCGCAGGACCCCAAGGCCCGCGTGGCCTGCGAGACGGTCGTGAACACGGGCCTGGTCCTCCTCACGGGAGAGATCACGACGAACGCCCGCGTCGACTACCAGGACGTCGCCCGCAAGGCGATCCGCGAGATCGGCTACGTCGACCCGGCGCTCGGCTTCTCGGCCGACGAGGTCGCCGTGCTCGTCGCGCTCGACCGCCAGTCCCCGGACATCGCCATGGGCGTCGACGAGGGCAAGGACAAGGAGATGGGCGCCGGCGACCAGGGGCTCATGTTCGGGTTCGCCTGCGACGAGACGCCCGAGCTCATGCCGCTCCCGATCCAGCTCTCGCACCGGATCATGGAGAAGCTCGACGGCATGCGCCGCTCGGGCGCGCTCCCCTGGCTGCGGCCGGACGGGAAGTGCCAGGTCACCGTCGAGTACGAGGGCCGGCGTCCGGTCCGCGTGCACACGGTCGTGATCTCGAACCAGCACGGCCCGGACGTCGACAACGCGACGATCCGCCGCGAGCTGATCGAGAAGGTCGCCAAGCCGGTGATCCCGGCCGAGCTGCTCGACGAGCAGACGATCTGGCACATCAACCCGACCGGGCGGTTCGTGATCGGCGGGCCGAAGGGCGACGCCGGGCTGACCGGGCGCAAGATCATCGTCGACACCTACGGCGGCCGCGGCCGCCACGGCGGCGGCGCCTTCTCGGGCAAGGACCCGTCGAAGGTCGACCGCTCGGCCTGCTACATGGCCCGCTACATCGCGAAGAACATCGTCGCGGCCGGGCTCGCGAGCGAGGCCGAGGTCCAGCTCGCCTACGCGATCGGCGTGGCCGAGCCCGTCTCGATCTACGTCGACACGCACGGGACAGGCACGGTGCCCAACACCGTCCTCGCCGACCTCGTGCGCCAGAACTTCAAGCTGACGCCGAAGGGGATCATCGAGACCCTCCAGCTCCGCCGCCCGATCTTCCGCCAGACGGCCGCCTACGGGCACTTCGGCCGCGAGCTGCCGGACTTCGTGTGGGAGCGCACCGACAAGGCCGCCGCGCTCAAGGCCGGCGCCCAGGCCATGATGGCCGGGGCCCGCTAGGCCGCCGGACGACCGCGAGACATCAGGACACCCGAGAGCAAGACAGGCCGAGCGGTCGCGCGAGGAAGCGCGCCCGGCGAGGCCCAGGAGAACGCATGAACGTCGCCACCACGACCGACTTCAAGGTCGCCGACATCAACCTCGCCGACTGGGGCCGCAAGGAGATCGCGATCGCCGAGAGCGAGATGCCCGGCCTCATGGCGCTCCGCGAGGAGTTCGCCGGCAAGAAGCCCCTCCTCGGGGCCCGGATCGCCGGCAGCCTCCACATGACGATCCAGACGGCGGTGCTGATCGAGACGCTGATCGAGCTCGGCGCCGAGGTCCGCTGGTCGTCGTGCAACATCTTCTCGACCCAGGACCACGCGGCCGCGGCGATCGCGGCGCGCGGGATCCCGGTCTTCGCCTGGAAGGGCGAGTCCGAGGCCGAGTACTGGTGGTGCATCGAGCAGACGATCGTCGGCCCCGACGGCTGGCGCCCGAACATGCTGCTCGACGACGGCGGCGACCTCACGATCGTCATGCACGACAAGTTCCCCGAGCTGCTCGAGGACGTGCGCGGCCTCTCGGAGGAGACGACGACCGGCGTCCACCGCCTCTACGAGATGATGAAGAAGGGCACCCTCAAGGTCCCCGCGATCAACGTGAACGACTCGGTCACGAAGTCGAAGTTCGACAACCTCTACGGCTGCCGCGAGTCGCTGCTCGACGGGATCAAGCGCGCGACCGACGTCATGGTCGCGGGCAAGGTCGCGGTCGTGGCCGGCTACGGCGACGTGGGCAAGGGCTGCGCGCACTCGCTGCGCGGCATGGGCGCCCGGGTCCTCGTGACCGAGATCGACCCGATCTGCGCGCTCCAGGCGGCCATGGAGGGCTTCCAGGTCGTCACCATGGACGAGGCCTGCGCCCAGGGCGACATCTTCATCACGGCCACGGGCTGCGCGAAGGTGATCACCCGCGCGCACATGGACCGCATGAAGGACCAGGCGATCGTGGCGAACATCGGCCACTTCGACTGCGAGATCGACGTCGCCTCGCTCGAGGTCGACAAGTCGCTCACGTGGGACGAGGTCAAGCCGCAGGTCGACCAGATCATCTGGCCCGAGGGCAAGCGCCTCACGCTGCTCGCCAAGGGTCGGCTCGTGAACCTGGGCTGCGCGAACGGGCACCCGAGCTTCGTCATGTCGGCGTCGTTCACGAACCAGACGCTGGCCCAGATCGACCTGTGGAACCACGCCGACCGCTACCAGCGCGGCAAGGTCTACACGCTGCCCAAGGCGCTCGACGAGAAGGTCGCGCGGCTGCACCTCGAGAAGCTCGGCGTGAAGCTCACGAAGCTCTCGGCCGAGCAGGCGGGCTACCTCGGGATCTCGCCCGAGGGGCCGTTCAAGCCCGAGCACTACCGCTACTAGTCGGCCGGGCCGGAGGGCGCCCGCGCCCCGACCGGCCCCGACCGCTCAAGCGACCCCGCCGAGGACCAGGACCTGGTCCGCGGCGGGGTCGCGCGCTTCCGGAGCGCCCGCCCCGGGCGCTGGCGCGCCGGGCGCCGGGCCGAGCAGGAGGTCCAGGCGCTCGAGCCCGCGGCCGAGGCGGCGCACGCGCCACGACGCCGCCGCCGCGATCAGCGCGATCTCCGCCGTCAGCGCCGCCCAGGCGCCCGTGGCGCCCCAGCCGAGGCCCCAGGCCAGGCCGAGCGTGAGGGGGACGTTGAGGCCCCACGCGGGCAGCGAGGTCGCGAGCAGGCAGAACCGCGCGTCGCCGGCGCCGCGGAGCGCCGAGAGGTGGACGGTGGCCAGGGCGTCGAGGAGCTGGAAGCTCGCGGCGAACAGGAGGAGCTGCGCGATCCGCGCCACCACCGCGGGGTCCTGGCTGAACCACGCGCCGAGCGTCCGGCCGCCGAGGGCGAACCCGAGCCCGCAGGCGCCCATGACGCCGAGCGCGAGCAGCCGGGCCGAGGCCACCGCCGCCCGGGCGCGCGGGGCCCGCCCGGCGCCGAGCGCGCGGCCGACGACGACCCCGGCCGCCTCGCCGAGGGCGAGCCCGGGGAGGAACGAGACGCTCATCACGTTGAGCACGACCTCGTTCGCGGCGAGCTCGACCGCGCCCGCGTTCGCGAGCACGACGCCGACGACGACGAACGCGAGCACGCACAGGACCTGCTGGGACCCGGCCGGGAGGCCGAGCGTCAGGCCCGCGCGGAGGACCTCCGCCCCGGGCCAGCGGACGCGGGGGAACCGGCGCCGGAACCGCAGCGCGTAGAGCGCGCACATGGCCGTCGAGGCGAGCACGGTCGCGAGCGCCGCCCCCTCCTCGCCGAGCGGCGGGATCGGGCCCCAGCCGAAGATCAGCACGAGGTCGAGGCCAATGTTCAGCGCGTTGCCCAGCAGCCCGGCCCACATGCGCGCGCGCGCGTCGCCGAGCCCTTGCAGCCCCGCGAGCAGCGCGAAGGCCATGACCGTGCAGGGCGCCTCCCAGGCCCGCACGGCGAGGTAGCGCGCCGCGCTCGCGGCCACCGCCTCGTCGTGGACGACGCGCCCGAGGCCCCAGGTGACGCCGAGGAACAGGAGGACGGCCAGCGCGCTCCCCGCGGCCCCCAGGAGCAGCCCCGCGCCGCCGGCGCGCGCGACGCGCGCCGGATCGCCCGCGCCGTCGGCCGCGGCGACGAGGGCCTGAGGGCCGGTCGCGAGGCCGCGCGAGAACGCGAGCGCCGCGATCGCCAGGGTCGTGGCCAGCCCGACGCCCGCCTGCGCGGCCGTCCCGACCCGCCCCATGAGGAGCGTGTCCACCACGCCCATGCAGGTGAACGAGAGCATGCCCACGGCCGTGGGCCAGGCGAGGCCGACCACCTCGCGGGTCACCCCCGCGTCGCAGGGGCCGGAGGCGACTTCGAGCCGGGACACGGGGCACCGGAGGTCCGGCGGAGGGGGCCGGGCGGCGCGCGTGGCGCCGCGCCGCGCAGGACGGGCCGATCCGCCGGGATCGATCGGCCGCCGCGGGGGTCAGCTCGCCCGCGTCGCCGCAGGCACGTGCCCCCCGACGGGCCGCCCCCGCGTCCCCTGTCGCGCCGGCACGCGCTGGACGCGCAGACGCCGTGCGTGCGCGTCCAGCGCGTGCCGGCCGACGACGGCGCCGGGGGCACGACGGGCCCGGCTTCTGGTCGTTCCCCGGCCGCAGAAGCAGGCGAGGTCCTTGCACGACGGCGGGAACGAGAGCGGGAGCGGGGAGCGCTGCCGATCGCCGGGGCCTTCGCCCCCATGGCCCGGTTGCCGACCGCGTCGGCCGCACCGCCCGCGCGCGGCCCCGCGCGCTCAGCCCCCCGTCGTCCGCAGGCGCTCGTCGAGCGGGCCCGGGGCCCACGGGCTCTGGTGGGCCTCGAAGTGCTTGCGGAGCAGGTCCAGCAGGAGCACGCCCGTGTCGCGCGGGCTCCGCCCGCGGGTGAAGGCCTCGTGCCCGTCGCCGCCCCCCGCGAGGAAGTTGTTCGTCGCGACCCGGTAGGTCCGCGCCGGGTCGAGCGGCGCGCCCGCGACCGTGACCTCGAGCAGGCGCTGGCCGGCGGGGCGCGACAGGTCCGCGCGGAGCGCGAGCCCCGAGACCTCGAGGTGCTTGCGCTCCGCCTCGAGCGAGCCCTCGAGGAGCGCGCGCAGGTCCGCGCCCCCGAGCTCGAGCGTGACGACCGAGTTCCCGAAGGGCGCGACCTGATAGAGCGCCCGGTAGGTCACGGCCCCGCGCTCGAGGTCGGCGCGGATCCCCGACTTGTTGTGGAAGGCGACGTCGACGCCGGTCGCCGCGCGCATGAGGTCGCAGTGCAGGTTGCCGATCCCCGACGAGCGCAGCCCCTCGGTGCGGGCCAGGTCGACGGCCAGGTGCCCGACCGGCACGTCGACCTTCTTCGCCACGTCGTCGACCCACGGCTTCAACATGGCCTCGAGGTCGTCGCCCGGCGTGACCAGGTCGGCCTCGGCGCGGGCGACGCGCAGCCCACGGCCACCGTCGCGCGCGAGCCGCACCCGCACGCGCCCGAGCGCGCCCGCGCGCGAGCCCGTCTGCGCGAGGAGCACGTCGCCCACGCGCTCCCCCTGGGGCAGCTTCGTGTGGCTGTGCCCGCCCACGATCACGTGGACGCGCCCCGCGAACCGCCGCGCGAGCGCGCGGTCGGTCTCGACCCCGCAGTGCGTGAGCGCGACGACGAGGTCGACCGGCGGCAGCGCCGCGAGGACCCCGGCCAGGACCTCGGCCTCGTCCTCGAACCGCAGGCCGTCCGTCACCCCGGCCAGCGTGACCTGCTTCATGTGGCGCGTCGTGAGCCCGACGATCGCCACGCGCGCCGGCGGGCCGCCCCCGGGGAGCGCGCCGCCCACCGTCCGCACGACCGCCGCGCCGCGCTGCGCCGCCGGCGGGGCCCAGGCGCCCGCGCGCCCGTCGGGCTCGCGCCCGAGCCAGGCCGGGCGCGCGCCCGTCGCCTCCTCGACGACGTTGCCCCCGAGGACCGGGAAGCGCGCCGCCTCGCACAGGCGCCGCGCGACCTCGACCCCGTGGTCGAACTCGTGGTTTCCGATCGCGGCCGCGTCGTAGCCGAGGTGGTTCATCCAGGCGACCACGACCTGCCCGTCGGTCAGGTCGCCCTCGGCCGTCCCCTTGAACACGTCGCCCGCGTCGAGCAAGAGCGCCGCGCCGCCCGCCGACCGGGCCCGATCGCGCTCCTGGCGGATCGCGCGCCCCAGGTCGACGAAGCCGCCCGGCCCCCGGCCCGGCGCGAGCACCTGCCCGTGGAGGTCGTTCGTGTGCAGGATCGTCAGCTCGAGCGCGCCGTCGTCGGCCCGCGCCGCGCCGCCGGGCGCCCCCAGCGCGCTGAGCGCGAGGAGCGCGCCCGCCCAGCGCGCGCCGAGGCGCGGCCTGCGCCCCGACGCAGCCCCCCGCGCCGACTCCAGCGCGCCGACCTTCCTGGCTCCGACCCCGACGGCTGCGCCCACGGGTCCTCCTCGCGGGGCGGGCCGCGCCCCGGCTCGCGCCAATCTATCGCCCGCCGGGCGGGCCGCCGCCCCGCGCGCGACGCACACCCGCTCCGGCCGCCCGATCAGGCGGCCAGCCCGGGCGTCGGGACTACTCGATCCGGACGAGCTCCATCGAGACCGTGCCGTTCGACTCGCTCTTGAGCATGCCCGGGAAGGTCGGGGTGTCCGTGCCCTTGCTGAGGGGGACCCACGTCTTCGACTTCGTGCCGCCCGCCTCCGACTCGACGATCAGGCACTCGAACTCCATGTCGCCGACCTTGTGCGTGCCCTTCTCGGTCTTGGCCTGCGGGGTCGTCGTGTCGGCCGGGGCCGTCGCCGTCGTGTCGGCCACGACGTGCTTCCACTCGCTCGGGGTCGGGTCACCGACCGGCTGCTTGCCCTGGCCCATGTCCATGTGGGTCTGGGTCGAGTACTTCACCATGAAGTTCGCCGCGTCGACCTCGGTGACCTCCCAGACCATCTCCATCGAGCCGCCCTGGAGGGCGTAGACGAACTTCTGCCCGACCTTCACGTGCGACAGGTCCGGGCCCTTCGGGGCCGCGGGCGTGTCCGCCGGCTTCGCGTCGCCGCCGGCCGGGGCCGCGGTGTCACCGCCGGCCGGGGCCGCGGTGTCGCCGCCCGCGGGGGCGGTCGTCTCGCCGCCAGCCGGCGGCGTGGTGCCCTGGTTGTTCGCCGGCGGCGGGCAGCCCATCAGCGACACGGCGAGCCCG
Organism: Planctomycetota bacterium; assembly: GCA_024711205.1. Classification (GTDB taxonomy): domain Bacteria; phylum Planctomycetota; class J058; order J058; family J058; genus JANJTH01. The sequence continues at coordinate 7,135 of JANJTH010000147.1, forward strand.
ACGACGAGCGTGGACGCAATCTTCTTCAGCATGGCTTCGATTCCCTCTCGCCCCGCGTTGTGCTGTGGGCGCAACTCCCCAGTGCAATTTCCCCGCCGGCGTCCGCGCCTGGCGTTCGGGGGCGCGGGAGTGTCGTCCATCGCTGCACCGGATGCAAGACCTCCCTGGCGCGGCGCGTTGCCCGGGGGCGGTCGGCCCCGTTATGTTCGGAGCCGTGGGAACTTGCGCACGGATGGTCGGGGCCGCGCTCGCGTGCCTGGTGTGGGCGGAGCCCGCCCAGGCGCAGGCCTGCCCGCTCGACGGGAGCCCGCTCACGGCGCCGGCGCGACCGCCCTGGAACGCGGGCGCCGGGGTCGACAGCGACGGCTGCGTGTGGTCGCTCGACCCGACGGGGGCGCGGCGGGTCGTCGGGCTCGACGTCGTCGAGTGCGGGTCGTGCCGCGGGGTGTTCGATCCCGCCGAGCTCGGGGCCGGGGCCGAGCCCGTCGACGTCGAGCGCGCCCGCGCCGTCCTCCGCGCGCTGTCCGACGGCAAGGGCGGCGCCCGGCGCGGCGAGGACGGCGCGCTCGAGCTCCTCGAGCGCGCCGCGGCCCTCGCGCGGGCGCTCGCCCCGCGCGACCCCGCGCGCGAGGGCATGCTGCTCCTGCGGGCGGCGTGGGCGGCCCGGGCTCGGGCCGTGCTCGGCGGCGACGACGGGGGCTACCGGCCGCGGAGCATCGGCGAGGCGCGCGCGCTCCTCGCCAAGGCCGAGGGCCGCGCCGCGCGCGGCGGCGACGACGACCCGGCGCTCGAGCTGATCGCGAGCATGGAGCGCGGCGTCGAGGCGGCGCGACGCGACCTCGAGGCGGTCGAGGTCCTCGGGGCGCCGGGCCCCGACGGGGTGGGGCTCCGCTGGGACCTCGCCCAGGCGCGGGCGCGCCTCGTGGGCGTCGAGCGCGACCTCGCGGCGCTGCGCCGCCGGATCAGCCCGCCCACGGCGCTCCCCGCCGTGGGGCTCGAGCTGGTCCTCGCCCGCGCGTGGGCCCGCTTCGGGGACCCCGCGGCGCGCGACCGCTGGCTCCTCGCGGCGGGCGTGCGCCACGGCGCGCGCGTCGCCGCCGAGGTCGAGCGGATCCGCGACGCGTGCGCCGTCGAGCGCGACCTCCTCGCGCGCGCCCGGCCCCTCCTCGAGGCCGCGGGCCAGGCCGCCCGCGGCGAGGACCGCGCGCGCCTCCTGCTCCTCGCCGGGGACGCCGCCCGGCGCACCGGTGACGCGACCGCCGCGCGTCCGCTGCTCGAGGCGGCCGCCGCGGCCGACCCCACGTCGCCCTGGGCCGGCCGCGCCCGGCTCCTCCTCGAGCCGTGACGCCGCCGCCCGGGGCTCGCCCGGGGCGCGCCGCGGCGCTATGGTGCGGGCGTGGCGCGCAGCGACCGGCACAGGCGAGAGACCGGCGTCCTGCGGGCCGCGAAGGCGACGGGCGCGGCGGTCGGCACCGTGCTCGTCGGCGTGCAGACGACCCGTGAGCGGCTCAACGCGTTCCTCCTCCCGATCGCCTGGTGGACGGGCGTCGCCGGCCTGGTGGCCCTCGCCCTGTCGGGGGCGCTGTGGCTCCTCCCCGCCGAGCGCTGGCCCGCCGCGCTCGACCCCGACCACCTGCCCGTCTACCTGACGGTCAGCCTCGTCCTGGCGAGCCTCCTCGGCTGGGGCTGCATGCTCCAGGGCCTGGCCCGCGTGCGCCGCGCCGTCGGCTGGCGCGTGGGCGGCTGGCTGTTCGTCCTGCTCCCCCTCGGCTGCGCGGTCGCGGGCGCGCTCGACGTCCACGGCGTGATCGCGCTCGACGACCTCCCGGGGGCGCCCTGGGCCGCGCGCGCGCTGCGCTGGTACCCCCCGCTCGTCGTCTCGCTCGCGCTCGTCGTCTACGTGGCGCTCAAGGCGCGCCCGCGCGACGAGGGCCGGTTCGAGCGCGCCGCCTGGTTCACGGCCGTCGTCGCCCCCTACGCGCTCCTGATCGCCACGATCGCCCTCGGCGTCGAGGCCTCCTGGCTCGAGGGGCCCGTCGCCGACACGGTCGACGAGCTCGGGAGCTGGGCGATCGTGCTCCAGGTGGTGCTCGCCTACTTCGTGGGCGGCGGCGGGGCCACGCCCTGAGCGAAGTGCGAGGGCCGTGGCAGGCAGACCGACCGGAGGGAGGTCGGCCTGGCGCGGGCCGAGCGCGGAGCGACCCCCGCAGGCCGACGCGCGAGGGCCGTGGCAGGCAGACCGACCGGAGGGAGGTCGGCCTGGCGCGGGCCGAGCGCGGAGCGACCTCCGCAGGCCGAAGTGCGAGGGCCGTGGCAGGCAGACCGACCGGAGGGAGGTCGGCCTGGCGCGGGCCGAGCGCGGAGCGACCTCCGCAGGCCGACGCGCGAGGGCCGTGCTCAGCCAGGCCCGCGGCGCTCGCGGTCCTCGCGCAGCTTGCGGGCGGCGTCGCGGAACGGGTCGGGCGGGGCGGGCGCGGGCGGGTCGAGCTCCGGCCGA
>JANJTH010000770.1 GCA_024711205.1 Planctomycetota bacterium
ACGACGCGGACGACGAGCTCGGCGCGGCGGGCGCGTGGGACGTCGCGTGACGGGCCGCCGCGCCGTGACCCCTCGGGCGCAGGGGCCGCGCCCGGCCGCCGCCGGGCGGGGTCGGGCGCCGGGGTTGCTCCTCGCGCTCGCGCCCGCGCTCCTCGCGGGGCCGGGCTGCGCGTTCCTCGGGGCGCCGCCGCCGCGTCCGGCGGACCCCGAGCCCGCGACGCCGTACGAGGGGCCGATCGAGGCCGAGTGCCTCGCGGTCGAGTTCGACGCCCGCTCGGACGAGATCGGCGAGGCGAAGGTCCGGGCGCAGGACGGGGTGCGCTTCCGCTACGGGACGGCGCGGGCGGCGGTCGACGCGCTCGTCGAGCGCGGCCCGCGGGTCGTGTTCCTGCTCGCGCACGGCTGGCAGAACGACCCGTCGTCGGGGCGCGCGTTCTCGGCCAGCCTGATCCGCGGGGTCCGCGCCCGCGCGGGCGCCGAGGCCGAGCGCGCCGGGTTCCTCGCCGTCCACTGGGACTCGCAGCGGCCGCTGTTCCACGAGTCGGCCGTGAACGCCGAGCTGATCGGGCGGGACCGCGTGCGCCCGCTCCTGGCCGACCTGCGCGCGCGGCTCGCCGCGCGGGTCGTGCTCGTGGGGCACAGCCTCGGCGGCCGGCTCGCGCTCGCGGCGCTCGACGGGGGCGACGGGCAGACGACGCCGCTCGCGCACGGGGCGGTGCTCCTCCAGGCGGCCGCCGACGAGGGGGCGCTCCTCCCCGACGAGCGCCCGGGCGCGCTCGGCCGGTTCCCGCGCGCCGCGGCGCGCTGCGGCCTGATCGCGAGCGTGTGCTCGACGCGGGACGACGTGCTGCTCCACGCCTACGCGAACGCGATGTTCTCGCCCGCGCTCGGCCGCGAGGGCGCGCTGCGCGCGCCGGGCGAGCGGTTCGCGACGATCCCCGGCGAGGGCGCCGCCGTCGACGAGGCCGCGCTCGCGGCGGCGCGCGCGTCCGACGCCGCGCGGTCCGCGGCCGGCGGGCGGTTCGTGAACGTCGACGCGACCGCGGTCGTGGCCGGGCACAGCGAGGTCATGGTCCCGCTCGTGTTCGACCTGATCTGGCGCGTCGGGGGGGACTGAGGGGACGTAGACATGGCGGGGATCCGCGAGGTGGGGGTCGAGGACTTCGAGGGCGCCGTGCTCCTGGCCACGGGGCCCGTCGTGGTCGACTTCTACGGGACCCACTGTCCGCCTTGTCGGGCGCTCGCGCCGGTGCTCGACGCGCTCGCCGCCGCCTTCGCGGGCCGGGTCACGATCGTGAAGGTCAACGTCGACGAGGGGGGCGACCTCGCGGAGCGCTACGCGGTGACAGCCGTACCCACGCTCGTCGCCTTCTCGGGCGGTGCCGAGATCGACAGGCGCGTCGGGGCGGCGCCCCGACCGGCGCTGGAGCGGTGGCTGGGCGAACTGAACTGAGGGCCCCTCGATCACGAGGGCGTCCAGCGGACCCACCGACGGCCTCGCCGGGCGGGCCCACCGACGGCCGCGCCGGGGCGATCGAGTATGCTCGGGCCCTCGAACACGACGGCCGGGGCCGCGGCCCCGGCGCAAGGACGGAGGTGCCCGGTGGGCAACGTGCAGAAGGTGGGCTCGGACGACTTCCAGGCGGCCGTCCTCGACTCGGCGGTGCCGGTGGTCGTCGACTTCTTCGCGACGTGGTGCGGGCCGTGCCGCATGATCGCGCCGATCGTCGAGGAGCTCTCGACGACCTACGCCGGCAAGGTGAAGTTCGTGAAGCTCGACATCGACGAGGCCCCGGAGATCGCGGAGCAGTTCGCCGTCTCGGGCGTCCCGACGCTGATCGTGTTCAAGGGGGGCAAGGAGGCGGACCGCAAGGTCGGCGCCGCCCCGAAGCCGGCGCTCGAGGGGTGGGTCAAGGGCCTCGCCTGATCCGGGCCTGATCCGGGCCCGACCCGGGCGATGGCCGTGGGCGGGTCGCGCGGCGGCGGTCGCGCGGCGGCAATGAACTTGCCCCGGCGATCGAGTTTGCTGCCGGCCGCGACGATTGCTACGCTGCGCGCGTGGTGGGTGAACACCTTCCACGCCGAAAGGGGGAATCACCATGGCGAAGAAGAAGGCGGGCAAGAAGAAGGCCGCCAAGAAGAAGGCCGCCAAGAAGAAGGCCGCCAAGAAGACGACCGCCAAGAAGGCGGGCAAGAAGGCGGGCAAGAAGAAGGCCGGGAAGAAGGCGGGCAAGAAGGTCGCCAAGAAGGCCGGGAAGAAGGCGGGCAAGAAGAAGGCCGCCAAGAAGAAGGCCGGCAAGGCGTCCAACGAGGAAGAGTAGCCCTTCCGCGCAACGAATCTCGGGCTGCGGGGGCGGCGAAGCCGCCCTCGCAGCCCGCGCGCGTTCGGGCGGGGGACGACCTCCGCCCCGCGCGTCCGGCCGAGCGAGGCGGAAGGACCCCATGCACGTTGCCTCACGCCGCGCAGGCGTCCTCGTCGCGTCGGCGCTGGCCCTCGCCGCGCCACGCGCCGCGGCCCAGCCGAGCGAAGGGCCGGCCTTCGACCCGCAGCGCCGCGTCCACGTCGGCGCGGGCGTCCTGTTCGTGTCGGCCGACGCGCTCGAGGACTCGCTCCGCCGGCTCACGGCGCTCCACTACCACGTGGTGGTCACCGGCGAGGGGCGCGAGCCGCTCCTCCGCGACGCGCAGGCGCTCTACGAGCGCTGGCGCGCGACCCCGGGCTTCGACGCCGAGCGCACGGTCCTGATCCTGTGCGCGACGCGGCCGGTCGAGCGCGTCGCCGTCGTCCTGCCGCGCTCGCTCTCGGTCCGGCTCGCGGTCTCCCCGCGCGTCGTCGAGCGCCTCGTGGCGGACCACTTCAACTCGCGCGAGGGCCTGGCCGGCGCGCTCGCGAAGCTCGCGCAGCGGCTCGACGGGCGGCTCGAGCACCTCGACCGCATGCGCGCCGAGGACCGGCTGCGCGCCGCGGAGGCGCGGTCGGAGCTCGAGGCGCAGGTCGCGGTCGAGCTCGACCTCGTCGCGGCGCGCCTCGCGGACCTCGACCTGCGCTGCCTCGAGCTCCGCGGGGGCGGGCTCGACCCGGGGCGGATCGAGGAGCGGCTGCAGGAGCTCCGGCGCGTGCTCGCGGACGGGCTCGAGCGGCACCGGCAGACGCCCGAGCTCTCGGTCGAGGCGCTCGGGCGGGCGCGCGCCGGGCTCGCCCAGGCCGAGGCCGAGCTGACGGCGCTCGAGGGGCGCCGGCGCCAGGCGTCGTCGGAGCTGGGCGCGCTGCGCGGCCAGCTCGACGAGGTGTTCGCGAGCGCGGGGGCGGTCGCGGCGAGCCCGCGCGCCGCGGCCGCGCTCGCCGCCGAGGCGCCGCTCGCCGCCGCGCGCGAG